>JAITKS010000230.1 GCA_031278315.1 Planctomycetaceae bacterium
AGGATCGTAACAATTTCAGAAAAACCTTTTAATAAAGGAGTATGACAATGACAAATTTAGTTAAATGTTTGACCAGCTTTTTTGCATTAGTAATTGCAAAAACCCAAATGTTAAAATGGGCAAGCTGCGCATCCTGGGGGGGGGGGGGGCAACTGGAGTAGAGATTTAAAAATAAATAGCAGAAAAAATTCGGTTTTCCGATGCTGCTCAAAAAAATTCTCTACTCGTTTTGGTTCTTCATGGTTCGGCTTTACTTTGGTCGAACTTCTTGTGGTGATTGCGATTATCGGCGTGTTAATTGCCCTTCTGTTGCCTGCCGTTCAGGCAGCCCGTGAAGCAGCAAGGCGAATGCAATGTTCCGCTCGTATGAAACAATATGTTTTGGCTCTCCACAACTATTATTCGGTATTCGAGGCTTTGCCTTCCTTTAGAACGAAATTTAGAACACAAGACAGTTACAGTCCAACACTTTCGATTTTTCCCTACATTGAACAAACGGCTCTTTATGAATCAATTTCTTCTAATGGAACTTCACCCGGATCGGCATCAACAATCATGCAAACCCCTATTGTAACGTTGCTTTGTCCTTCTGATTCGGGAGCAAGGGACTTGGGAAGAAATACTGCCAAAACCAATATTGTTATCAGTATGGGAGATGGTGTTAATGCAAATACAAGTCGTGGACCGTTTGGTTACGTGTATGGTCAAAACATTCCCACATGGAAAACTTTTTCTAGTGTAACAGACGGAACAAGTAATACCATTGCTATTAGCGAATGTGTTTCGGGGAAAGGTACTTCAGACTTACGAGCCAAAGGCGGAATAGCTTATATGGGTTCAGCTTTACAGGGGCCGGCTGGCTATGGCTTGCCTGCCAATTGTTTCAATAATGCCATTGATCCAACTAGTAGAAGTATAAAATCAACTTATGTGGCAAACAATGCCTGGCGTTGCGGACGTCATCTTCACGCGACTCCTTGCTATATAGCTTTTGGTACAGTTATTCCCCCAAACGGACCTAGTTGTGCGGCTGCTAACGATGATAGTAATTGGGGATATTTTAGTGCTCAAAGTTATCATACTGGAGGAGTTAATACCGGTTTTCTGGACGGCAGCACTCATTTTATCAGCGACAGTATTGATACCAACGGTATGCCGACGCAATTATCCAATAATGCGTCAACCGGTGGAGACGTTGGTAAAAGTGTAATGGGTGTATGGGGCGGATTGGGAACAATTGACGGCAATGAAACTGTCTCAATTCCATAATGTCAGTTTTTAACAATATTAAAATATAAGGAGCTATTAACAAATGAAAACATTATTTTCATTTTTGTGTATTTGTGTTTCATTTACATTTATTTCCATTTGCGGTTGTTGGAAAACTTCCAATATTCCGGCTGATTTTCCTAAAATTTACCCGTGTGAAATCACTGTGGTTCAGGAAGGAAAGCCATTGGCAGATGCGGTTGTTTCTTTCAGTCCGATCGGAACTGCTGGCAAATATTCGAGTTGTTCAGGCTCGACCGATACTAGCGGTCTGGCGTCGATAAAAACTTATGCTCAAAACGGTGTTCCTCTTGGGAAGTATAAAGTCTTGATTTCAAAAAAGAAAGACGAAGGAGGCACCGAAGTTGAAGACGAATTCGGTTCCAAGAGTATTAAAGGTGCCAAAGTTTACTCATACGTCGACGCTAAATACTCGGACAAGGATTTGACTCCTTTTGAAATTGAAATCAAAGAGCAAAAAGGAGTCCAAACGTTACAATGTGATGTTGGTGCAGCAATCCGCCAATATATCCAAGACGTTGTTGAGTATTGATTAGTGTATAGTGGTTAGTGGTTAGTGGTTAGTTCGCATGCGGAAATTATTAATGACGCCAAGTTCGAATCACTAATTCACTATCTGCTATTGTGTAGTTTGCTCGTATGCGGTAATAGATCAGAGAAATATTTGTTTTTTTGAGATCACGAAATAATGAAATAGACGAAAAAAAAATATGAAATAAAAATTTTTTCGTTTATTTTGTTATTTCGTGTATTTTGTTTTAAATTATCAATCATCTATCTATTAAGTCCTGCTAGGGACGTACTTTATTAACCGTATGTTTCAGCTTACGGATTATCAATCTCACACCTGTCAAGTCCTGCTAGAGACGACACTTTATTATTCTTCACGTGAGGGGGAGTATTTATTATGGAAATTTTTATTACAATAATATTCTCCTTAAATTTTACGTAACTTTTACGTAATTTTTAACTGTGTAAAACATGTAAAGTATATTACCAATTTTTTAACAACTTTAATATGAAAGGTTTTTTTATGAGCAGAATTTTAGGTTCAATAATTTCAGTAATTCTTTTATCGAGTTTTCTTATCGGCGGCGATCTTGTTAAGCAGCAAGATCGGAAAGAAAAATCATCTGAATCTGAATTTCAACTTACTGCTAAAGATTGTGTCGATTTAACTCCGAAAAATATTAGTGCCGAAATCAAAGAGATCAGCAAACTGAAAAAATATCCGGCGTTACAATTTATCAATGATACTTATCGTGCATTACTGCATGAAATGCCGTTTGGATTGAATTTTCCGAACGATTTTATGTTGCCGTTACGCTCTGACATTTATCCTGATTTACCGGATCATGTTGAATTACCGATTGACCGTCAAATCGGCGGTTTGGCTTTTTTGCTGACAGAATATCGGCAAAATGAAATTGATCAGGAAATCGCACATTTTCTAGTTAATTACGACGACGGAACGAAAGAAAAAATTCATTTGTACAGAGAATTTGAATCGAGCGGAAAAACAAGCAATCGTAATTCACGCGGAATATTTTTTGTCGGTACGGTTATTTCGGAGTCTGCCAAAGAATATAATCTTACTGTTAAAGCGTGGCAAAATCCGTATCCGGATAAAAAAATTCAAACGGTCGTATTTTCTAATATTCGTTCTCATCTCAACCGGCAGCGGGAGGAAGAAAATCTCAATGTTGTTGATAGTTCGTCTCAAATTCTGCTGGGAGTATTAGGAATTATCGACAACAAGAAAGCGGAAACACTTACAAAAATTTTGTCTGCAACACCTAATATTTCGACATTGTCAGCTTCGGTAACAGTAAACTTTGATCTTTCGGAACGTAAAATCAACCCTTATGTTTTTTCTACGAATGAAAGCGGAACCGGTGCCGGTTTTGACCAATACTTATCGATGATGAAAGATGTAAATTATTGCATGTTACGGCTTCATTCGGAATTTAGTTTGGATCGCGTTTATCCTAAAGGAAAAATGGATAAACCGAATTATGCGTTATCTGTCGAAACGATAAAAAAATCGCGTGCTGTTAATCCTAATTATCAGGCGATGTTTTGTCTAAAAGTTCCATCGTTTGTGGATGTCAGTAAGCCTGAAGGACGACAATTGTTTGCAGATTTATGCGCAGATTTCGTGCGTGAAATAAATATCAAAGAACAACTCGGATTAACACATTGGGAGATTTTCAATGAACCTTACATGCGGGGAATACCAACGGAACGATGGATGTGGCATACATATAATCTGGCAGCAAAACAAATGAAAAAAGTCGATCCTAGTATTAAAACCGGAGGTTACGCACCATGCTGGCCAACAACTAGTTATATCGCCGACTTTTATAAGCATTGTCACGAAAATGTTGATTTTTTGAGTTGGCATAAATATCCTACCGGCTCGGCAAAAACGCCGACAAAAAATATCATGGCAGGAACTCCGTCATTCGGAAAAGATGCAATCGATATACGTGCAATTGTAGAACGAATCACACCCGGTAAAAAAGTGGAACTTGCTATCACTGAATACAACATTAATTACAGTTACAATCCGCATGATCCGCGTCAAGCCAATCATATTGGAGCAGCTTGGCTGGCGTCGGTGCTGAATCATCTGATACGCGGAGGCGTAGATATCGGACAAACATGGCATTCTCGCGGAGGCGGAACGTATGGTTTATTCGACAGCAGCAACAAACCGCGTCCAACGGCAAAGTTATTGTATGTCGCTAATAATTTTATCAAGGGAGACCAAGTATGGGCGAAATCAACTCTTGCAACCGTTGAGTGCTTGGCTTTCCGAAATGAAAAAACTGCCGGCATGATGTTAATAAACAAAAATCCGAAACCGGTTACTACAACAGTAAAAATGTTAAATCCGCCGAATTTCGCAAAAAGTTTAGTCGTTCCCGAAACACGATCTTTTTCAATTTCGGAAAAAGGATTCACCGCATGTTACACTGATGACTGCTCAAAAGGTTCATTATGGAACGTAAAACTGTCACCGTATGAAGTACGCGTAATAATTTTAGATTGCAATTTGTAGTTTGATAAATTGTAGATTGATAATTTGTAGATTTTAAATTGATGATTGCAAATAACAGATTGCAGATACAAAAATATTACGTTTAAGATAATTCTACAGAGATATTACATTTTGACATTTGCGAAAGATTTAACAGATTAGAATTTTCCCCTCCCCCTTGTCTTTATGAGGAAACACAATACAATTGTTCGCCCGATTTTGTTAAACATAGATATTTGTACATATTTCATTCGGGATAACAAAATTGTCTTTTACTGTAACAGTTGCTGTAGAGCTTTATACTTGAAAAATAAATAGTTACTACCTAATTAGCGGAGACAACGTAAAGCATTTAATAATTAAAATGCTGTCGGTAATTTTGACAAAAAAATTAATTGACAATGTCTTGTAGTATTCTGATCAACGGCAAGTTGCCCTATCGATTAGAATAATTTTAAAAAAAGAATTTGAAATAACCGAAATAACCAGGAGAGATATAATGGTTGCTCAAACAACAGAGTTTGATTTGAAACAGGCGATGTTAATAGGTAATTCATTTGGACCTAGAGAAGTTGAAAATATCCGAGTAGCAATTCGCGGTGATGCAACTCAATTCGACCGGCTTAGAGATGCAGTAGTCGAACTTGAAAATCAAAATTCGCGTGATGAGCTTGCACATGCCGGTCGAGTTCGTCTTGGAATCGGCTACTTCCTTTTAGGCGACTACGAAAACGCAACCCAAGTGATAAAAAAAGGCGACGGCGGCGCACTCGCACTATTCTATCAGGCGAAAATTAATTTCGTGTTGGAGCATTATCCAGAAGCGGTTAAAAGTTATGAACAAGCTCAAAAAGCGGGTTATAACGTTGATGAATGTACACTAGGTAAAGCTGAAGTTTATCGTAATATGCAACAACCGGAAAAGAGTCTTGAACAACTTGATAAACTATCAGGTGCAATCGAGCAGACGGCAGAATACCTTTATCAACGCGGTGTAACAGTAGCTGCTCTCGGACAAACCGACGAAGCTATCAGATTATATGAACGTGCTGTTACTTCAGATAAAAAACATTCCGGAGCATTATTCGGCTTGGCTATCGAAAGCGAAAGACGAGGTAACGACGAAACTGCTTTAGAACTCTACAAACAAGCAGCGGCAAATTTTCCAACCAATGTCGGAACACTTTTGAATCTAGGATTACTCTACGAAGATTTAGAACAATACCAACAAGCAATGATTTGCTACCAAAGAATTACTGATTCTTTCCCCGACGATAAAAGAGCACGTCTGTTTTTTAAAGACGCAAAAGCATCAAACGATATGCACTTTGACGAAGACGCATTAAAAAGACGTGATCGTTTTGCACAAATTCTTAATTTACCGGTTTCAGATTTTGAACTTTCGGTGCGAAGCCGTAATTGTCTGCGTTTGATGGGGATTAATACTTTAGGAGATCTTTGTCATCGTACAGAGCAGGAATTGTTGACGAGTAAGAATTTCGGTGAAAACAGTTTGAATGAAATCCGTGAAATGCTTGCTTTGAAGGGATTAAAATTAGGACAATATGCATCAGAAAAACAATTACCGGAGCCAATCCAGACGGCGGCACTTACCGAAGAAGAATTACAAGCATTATCGAGACCGATTTCAGATTTGAATTTATCTGTTCGTGCCAAAAAGTGTATGAACAGATTGAATATTCAAACGATAGGTCAATTAGTATCTCACAGTGCTGATCAGTTGTTAGATTGTAAAAATTTCGGTGTAACAAGTCTAACAGAGATACGTGAAAAATTAGTAGCATTCAACATAAAACTAAGAAGCGAATAATTGAATTATATCAAACCGGATCAGATTAGATTGATTGAATTACACTATCTCCTGATACTGTCATAAAAACTTTTTTTGTAATATAAATCAGTTGAATATCTTAGACATTCAGTAGAGACACAATACCTCGTGTTTCTACGTTACGGAATAAACGTAATATATCAGTGAAATTTTTTTCAAAGGTTT
>JAITKS010000262.1 GCA_031278315.1 Planctomycetaceae bacterium
TATGAATCCAGTGTTTTTAATATTCAAATGAAATGTCAATACAATTTATTACAATATTAGAATAAGGAGAATAAATGTTTATATCAACATTAGAAAAAAAATTCATACAAGGAATACAAGAAGGAATACAAGAGGGAATACAAAAAGGTAAAACTCAGGATATTCTCAAAATACTTAATAAGCGTTTTAAAAGTGTTCCTGATTCCGTTGTGCAATCTTTAAATTCCTATACGGATATCATTGCGTTGGATTCACTTTTTGAACTTGCATTGGATTGCGAAAACCTAACAGAATTTGAACAGGCTCTTGCGCATTGACAGCAAAATTTTATGAATCCAGTGTTTTTAACGGCAGGAGTTAGCAATCAAACAGTCCTGCTAGGGATGGAACTTTATTAACCGTAGGCTTTCGTTTACGGAAGGAGCTTAAAAAATTATGAAAACAATAAATCCAGCGTTTACGCTAATAGAATTGATGGTTGTTACGGTGATAATTGCGTTGTTAGCAGCGTTAGCTGCAACAGCGTATTTTGGTGCAATGCAATCGGCACGGGAAGTAAAAACTATTGGAACTATTGCAAAACTAGATTCCGCTATCACCGAAATTTATGAAGGTTACGAATTTCAATACGAACACATCGAAGATTTATTAGATAGCGGTTCACGAAACACGTTTAATACGGCAATATCAACAATGGACGACGCAGCAATTACCAGAATAAAACGATTGCTAATGTGTGATTTAATGCGAATGGAAATGCCGTCAAATAGAGAAGAAGTAAATGAATCTCCAAGACCCATTCCTGGCGGGTATAGCTTAGAGCTGCCTGTAGTTCAAAGAGTTTATCACGAAATTCTCTCACGTAATAGCGCACGTGATAGCACTATCCCCATCCCCGAAACGCAATCGGCGGAACTTTTATTTTTGATAATTACGAATTTGTATCCGGAAGCGTTAGAAAATTTCACCGCATCTGAAATAGGCGACACTGACGGTAATGGTCTTTCGGAATTTATAGATGGTTGGGGCAGACCGATAGCATTTTTACGATTCGCTCCCGGATTCGCAGGTTCGGATAGGCAACCCGACTTGTCAAGAATATCAGGAATTAATGTAAGTACATCCCTAAATATTATTGCTGATTTGCAGAATATTACAGTTCCATCGTCTGATCCTCCTATAACTGTTTTGGACAAAATAATAAATCAATGGCAGGACCCGTTTGATCCGGAGATGATAAACAGAGAATCGTGGTTTCTTTATCCGGTGATAGTGTCGGCGGGACGTGATGGTAATTTCGGCTTTGAGATAAAAAGGAACGGCGAGGATTCGGTATTATATGACCCGTTTTCGGAAGGTGCATTAGTTGGAGCTCCTAATGATACGTCGTATCGTCATGACAATATTCATAATCATGCAAATTAAGGTAGAGGTTAAATTATGAGAAGAAAGAATTGTTTAAGTAGTGTTTTTTATGCGATGACGCTTGTTGAATTATTGGTTGTGATGACAATCATGGTGATACTTGTAGCGGTAAGTGTGCCGTCGTTGAAACCGATGTTAGAGTCGCAGCGGGCAGCAAACGGCGCAAGAGTTGTAGCTTTGAAATTACAACAAGCAAGAATAAAAGCGATGAGAGAAAACAAACCATGCGGCGTCGAATTTATGCGTTATGATAACGATAACAAAATATCACTACAAATGAGAAATGTAAAAGATGTTCCAAATTTTAATCGGCTTAATGAAGATGATGGACGTGAAGTTAAATGTCGAGTTATTGATAATGGAAATAATACGGGAACTATTACACTCGTTAAGAAAAGACCTGAAGATTCCGAATGGATCGCAATAGACCCAGAAGGTTCAGCTGATGTAACTTGGAGACAAAGAGTTTTAAGAGGATTGACTATTCAATTTAACAGACAAGGAAAACATTACTATTTATCAGATAGTTTTACAGTTAATAACTATAATGCTGGTAATTTACCTACATCAGCAACAGATCCGCCTGTTGAGTTTAATGTAACACAAAGACCATCTTCGATGCTTAATGTAATAACTGTATTACCTCGCGGAACGGTTGTTGACTTACAACATTCAGAATATAGAACACGTATGACCAGTACAATTGGAGGTTCAGATTTTACTTTTTCGTCAGCTAATGCAACTCATATAAATAGGAGTGTGATCATTATGTTTTCACCGACAGGATATGTTGACAGATTTTATGTCGATGGTACTGAAAATCAAGGAAACGACAGACCTTTTCGCGGCGTATTTTATCTGCTTATCGGCGAATGGGACAAAATTGATAGCGGTGAAGACGGTAAAAATAATGAAGAAACAGAATCAAATTTTTGGGTAACTATTAAAGACCGTGACGGCACTGTACGTATTTCACCAAACTCAAACGACCCCGCCGATCGAACTAGACACGCAAGAGAAGATTTATTTAACAATATCGGCGGATTGTAAAAGGAATGCAGATGTCTTGTCTGTATCCTAAAAAATTTATGTTTAACATTTCAACCCAATTTAAAGCTATGAAAAATTATAAATCAGGAATGACGTTATTAGAGGTAATAGCGTCGATGTTTATTATTTGTATTGGATTATTGAGCATACTGATGGTTATTCCATACGGTACGTTTCAGGTATCGAAGACGCTAAATGCCGAGTATATTTCAAACATGTTAGCTGCGGGTGCAGAAGATTTACAAATCGGTAATTGGGATAAAAATATTACAGATACAGCGGGTGTCGGTAAACCGCCATTTGAACCTGATCCTGTATCAGGAACGATTACTACTAACATTTATATCGTTGATCCTTTTGTAAGTCATAATGATTTTGGTTTGTTTACACGGCGTCCAAATATCTTACCTAATTTACGAGATTCACAAGATAAGATGAGAGGTAAAGACGATATTGAATATGTTTTGAGCGAAAATCAACGTACATACATAGACAATGGAAATGAAGGCAGCGGGAAATATTCATATTTCATTACAATAAAACCGCGAGAAGTTCGTTCTAGTCCAAGATATAACGAAGCTGAAGATCGATATGAAGAAGCTATTGATGAAATCACATATACAACAGATTTGCTCGGTTGTTATCAAAGAGTTGATACGGATACGGCTTTTGAAGTTCATCCAACAAGTCCGCAATATTATGCTTACGCGGCAAAGTTTACTATTCCTTCAGCAGAAAATAAACTTGATTTTTCAACAACAAAATATGTATTTATAACTTGGGTAACCAATTGGCCCGATCCTCCCTCTGCTGAATCACAAAGCGTAACAATGAATCGCGGTGAATGGTGTAGAGTCGTAAGTGCAGTTATAAAAAATGATAATACTCAGGATATTATTGTAATATCAAATGATTTTGCATCAGTTAGAAACAATGAAGGATCAGAAAATTTACCCGAAACAGGCAACATTAGAATATTTATATTTCCGGGAGTCTTATATCACAAACGAATTTTTGATTGATTTTGCAGTCGTAGTTACATGTAGTAATTGTAAAAAATGTAATATATCAGTGGAATAATTGTTTTATTAACCACAGAGAACACAGAGAACACAGAGGAAGAATATTTTGTAATTTTAGATTTTAGATTTTCAATTTAAGTGAATTACTAAAAAATATTTTAGCTAGCGGGAACGCAGGCGTCCCGCCTGCATCTTTTTTGTACAAAAAATGCCTTCGGAACAATAGCGTCAAATGATTATTGATTCGAACATATAATCGATACTAATTTCCGCATGCGAACTAACCACTAACCACTAACCACTGACCACTAACCACTAATTAATGAGGTGTAAAATGAAAAATTTATTAAATGAAAAGAAAGTAAACCGCATTGATCGCGGGATTACATTGTTGTTAGTATTGGCGATGATGACATTATTTTCAGTTTTGATCATTTCGTTCATGCTGATAACATCGGCGGCAAAAAATATGGCTGTAAATCAGGCACGGGTTTTACTCGACCCAAAAGACCGCAGTACCGAAAACGCTAAAAAAGAAAGCGCAAGTGCTATCGGAACAATACTCTTTGGAGATAATAATAGCGTTTTCGGTTCGTTAAGTATTCTCGAAAATTTATACGGAAACCGCCCAATTCGACGAACAATGGGCAATTTCGGTATTTCACCAACATCGAATGATCTCAGACGTATTTATTGGGCAGATGAGCCTACACGATTACAACTCGGTCATGTTTTAACAATAACAAATTTCAACTACACAGGTTCGATCAGCAATGCACAACAGGTAATTATAGACAAATATAAAAACCAAAGCAGATTGATAAAAAATTTCGGCACAGACGGGAACGGAAATTATATTGAAGTAGAAAAATTTTCTGACAACGATGTTAGCGAAATTCAATTACTCGGAAGTATTTCAGGAAGTACATGGGAGTTTATAATCAATTCTCCAGCTTTTAGCGGTACCGGTGAGGGATTTGTTTATACACCACCGAATACGCCTGCGATTTCTGATATGAGTAATTTAGCTTCTATACCGCGAGTATTTCTGCCGAATGTAGAAGGCTATGGTAATAATACTATGATGAATCCCGATTACACGGCACCGGATCATTTGAATTGGTTTCTCGCATGGTACGATATTAATGCAGCAGGCGGAATCAGCGATGGCGATATTATTCCGTCATTTCATCGGCCTAAACTTATCAAACATCTTTACGACAGCGGACTTTTGTCTAGTCCTGCTCTTTTAGAAGCGGCAACTTTGCGGCCTTTGCCAACAAGACATCCAAAATTTACCGGTAGTAACGCAACTGCTACTAACGCAACTGCTACTAGTTTGATTAACTTTTTAACTCATGGATCTGGTGCAGAGTGGGATGTTGATAACGATGGCGACGGTATAAAAGACAGTATCTGGATCGATATTGATCTGCCGACTTTTGAAGACAGAAGTAGATCAGGACCTGCTATAAAAGTTAAACCTCTTATAGCAGTGTTGATTCGTGATCTTGATGGTTTGATAAATGTAAACGCACATGGTAACGTAACTCATTATGATAGTCCTGCATCACCTTCTTCGATAAAAACTATTAGCGGCGTATCTGAAGAAGGAGAGTTCGGTTCCGGTATGGGACCAGCGGAAGTAAAATTAAATGTGTTAGATAACGTATTATCTCAAACACTAATTGGCAGGCGTAGAATTGCCAGCGGCAGCAGTGAAGTACCAGCTGGTGTTAATGCGGCAAATTATGCTAGTTATCCTGACAATGTCGGATTAGGACGGCTCTATCCCGATTTTTGGGGATACGCACAAGTAATATTCGAACCAATGGGTTACAGATTTTTTGACCTTGCAATGTACAACTACCCGCTTTATCAAAACAATCCGTACATGACGGATGTTTACCGTAATAAAGGTAATCCATTTAGTGTTGCCGAACTTGAACCGTTTATAAGATCAAAAAACGACATCGACAGTTACCAATTTGCAGAAACTTTAAAAGATATATTTGGCGGTTATGAAAATAATAATTTCAAAAACAATCGTTATCTTATAACAACGCACAGCAGCAGTATTCCAGCAATGTCAAAATCAGGAGGAAGTGACAGCACAGGTAATTTTTTTAACTTGAGAGAAAGAATTAATAGATATACTATTTATGATGTTAATTGCCAAACAATAATAAAGAATTTACCGCCCGAAATAATAAGAGGTGAAAAAATAAATTTGAATAAAGTTGCAAATTTATCAACAGCAGAAAAATCAGAATTCGCACATCAATTATTTTTGTTACTGATGGTTCTTTGTCACGATAAAATCAAAGACAACGTAAGTTATAACGAAAATCCGGCAGTAACAGGCGGCCAACCCTTGACTAGCGAACAAATGATTACTCGATTAGCTCAATGGTCAGTAAATGTTGTAGATTTCATCGACGCAGACGCCGCAATGACACCATTAGCTTTTAGCATAAAACCATTCGCCGATATGAAAATTTATGACCTCAATGGAAATTATAAAAATCCTATAAATGTGACCGATTTTCCCGCATATCAAGATATACGGATAGTTTTCGGCAAAGAGGACAACGATTTATTTATCACCAAAACATTCGCTACGCATAACAGAAATACCGCCGATTCAAAACAAGATAATCCAACGGAGGATACAACTACGAATAAACCTAAAGGATATGTAAACTCAAATACCAATCACGACCAA
>JAITKS010000382.1 GCA_031278315.1 Planctomycetaceae bacterium
AAGGAGATATTTTATGAAACGCCGTGAATTTTTGGCAACAAGTGCAATCGGAATTACCGGAATGAGTATGGCAAGTCCGATGATTTTGGGTGATTCTGTTGTCGGTGCGAATGATAAAATCGTATTAGCGTTGATTGGTTGCGGAGGGCGAGGGTTGGGGTGTATTGTCAACTGTTGCAAAATTAACAAGAATGTCGAAATTAAAACAGTATGCGATGTCAATCGAACTAAATTATCTAATGCCGCAAAAACAGTTGAACGTGAATTTGGTAAACGTCCAACGACAACGGGAGATATGAAAACAATCTTCGGCGATAAAGATATTACTGCCGTTTGGATTGCAACTCCTGAACATTGGCATGTTCCGGCATCTATTTTTGCGTGTCAGGCGGGAAAAGATGTTTATGTTGAAAAGAATCTTTCGGTGAATATTTGGGAAAGCCGAAAACTTGTTGAAGCGGCAACCAAATATAATCGTATTGTTCAGGTTGGTTTGCAAAACCGCAGTGCGTCGCAGGGATTTTCCGCACGTGAATATATTAAAAGCGGAAAACTTGGAAAAATTATTACGGTCAAAACTTATTTTATGCGTGACGGCGGGAAGTTTACGGAAGCTCCTGAACGGCCTGTTCCCGCATGGCTCGATTGGGATAAATGGCTTGGTCCTGCGCCGTATCGTCCGTTTAGTCCGTCGATTGTTAGCGAAAATGGACGCGGCGGTTGGCAATATTATTGGAATTACAGCGGCGGTTTGTTGGACGATGAAGCGTCGCACACAATTGACTTGACACGAATGGTTCTTGGTGATCCGCCGTATCCGAAATCGGTTTATGCTTGGGGCGGAAACTATGCTTATGGAAGTCAATGTGAAACGCCGGAATTTCAATCTGTTGTTTACGATTTCGGAACTTTCACGTTGACAGCTGACGGCGGCCGGGCGTTCAAATACATGTACAAAGCACCGCAATCTATTCGAAACGACGCAACAAAATTTCCGAATTGGCGAAATTATTCGGCGAGAGTTGAAATTTACGGAACGGAAGGTTTGATGTATCTCGGACGGCACGGCGGAGGTTGGCAAGTCTTAGGCAAAGAGGATAAAATTGTTGCCGAAGACGGTGCGGTTTTCCCCGACAATGAACATCAAAAAAACTTTATCGAATGTATCCGTTCACGCAAACAGCCAAACGGCAACATCGAGCAATGTCATCAAAGTTCGACTTTGATCAACATGGGAAATATTGCCTATCGAGTCGGAAATAAACAGTTGCTATTCGACGGAAAAACTGAAAAATTCACCAATGACGACCAAGCAAATATTCTTGTCAAAGGAACCTATCGAAAAGGTTACGAAATTCCAGACGAAGTATAGATAGACAAAATGTTGAAATATAAACAATAAACAATGTGTTGTTGCTGAATATCGACAATTGTTGAAATCTGCCGGTGTAACATTAACACGAGTTTCTGTTACACCGCTTTTGCCGACAAAATTTTAGTCTGATAAAATTAGTCTGATAAAATTTCAATTCGATAAAAAACAACTTTGCAAGATTTCAACTTATTAAACGAAAAAACAATGAAATACCGTATTATTGATTTTAAAAAAATTGAGAGAGTTCCGTGTCCTTGCGGAACATCGCGCCGCGGATTGATTGATGAGCCGGAATTTCCCGGTACAATTCACCGCACGGATATTGATCAAACTGCTAAACCGCATTATCACAAAAAGTTGACAGAAGTGTATTACGTTATCTCGTGCGAATCGGGAGCCGTGATGCAGTTAGACGACGAAAAAATTCCGTTACACGATGATATGGCGTTTTATATTCCGCCGTTCACTGTTCATCGGCTAATCGGAAAAGCCGAAACCTGTATCATGGTGTTGCCGAAATTCGATCCCAATGATGAATATTTTCCGCCTGAATAACGATATGATTTTTTGTGTTGATATATTACAAAATATCTTTATTACAAAATATTTTTAATAATTATATAAAAAAAAATCAGGTTATCTTTGGAATCGTGTTGATTCTTTAGACAACCTGAAAATTTAAGCTGCTAATAGCAAACAAAAGAATTAACCATCAATAATGTCTGCTGCAATTCCTCCGAAACTGATGTTATGAGTTTCAATTTCTACAGGTAAAGCTTTTCCGCGGCGTTCTGATAATTTGCCTTCAAGCGGCAATTTTCTTGTTTTCGTCCGGCTGCTGCTGCCTCCTTGACTACCGGAATGACCGCTAATTCGTCCGCGGGCAGGCCGCCCTTTGTTGACCGAATCGGCAACCTTATTTCCGTAACTTTTGGATTCTTCTCTCTCACGAGTTATTGCATCATAAACTTCCTGACGATGTACCGAAACATTAGACGGTGCTTGAATCCCTAATCTAACTCGATCACTACGGACATCAACTATAGTTATTACTATGTCATCGCCTATACAAACACTCTCATCACAATATCTTGACAAAACCAACATTTTTTCGCTCCTTAAATTACCTCGATTCTTTATTATGTTTGTAATTTCATAATACAAATAATTAAATTCGTACAAGAAATTTCAACACCTTACATTTTTTTAACATTTAACTCAACTCTGATTACTCTCTGCAATATCTCGCTGA
This sequence comes from Planctomycetaceae bacterium, assembly GCA_031278315.1. Classification (GTDB taxonomy): domain Bacteria; phylum Planctomycetota; class Planctomycetia; order Pirellulales; family Thermoguttaceae; genus WRKP01. Next base: position 2,628 of record JAITKS010000382.1, read on the forward strand.
AACGCCCGCAAAGCCGTTAAAACAAAAAAAATCGATTTATTTATTCAAAAAAATCAAATTACTGTCTCAACAAATACGAGCTGATATAGAGTATATAGCATATATACGTAACAAAAACAAATTGTTTCGACAAAATATTGTACAAAAATATACATAATACTCACTCAAGACAAATCTGTTTTCGACATAAAAACACAATTCACGTTAAAATAAAAATACAAAAAAACAAAAATGAGAATAATAGTAAAAGATTACAATAAACAACAAAAAATCAAATATCAGACCAATACGAAATGTAACAAGTAATTCATAAATTACCACAAATCGCAAATTACAAATTAAATCAAATATAACGATAATAAATAACAAATATACGCATTTATCCGCTTATCACAATTGTTAAGCCGAATACAATTGTAACAGTTATACTACACATTAAACATAAAAAAATTACTCTTTATTTCGTCGAGGACTAAAATAATTTATTGTAACTATTCTGAAATTTTTTCCTTATATTCTGCGTTTTTTTGCGGTAATTCTACATTTGAATATCAGCTATTGTATAAAAATCAAATAATGCGGGTGAAATCCTTACCCTCTTAACATGCGGAAATTTTTCGATATAATCCAGAATCTTTTTTAACTAATTGAAAATTTAAGTTGTCTTTTCACGGCGAATACGATTTTAATCTCAAACAAAAATTTCATTGATATATTACTAATTTTTTTTGTAACTTAAATTCAATTAAATTAAACTCAACTCAACTCCGTCAACCTATAACTCGACTCAATTCAACTCAATTCAACTTAACTTAACTTAACTCAACCCGGCAGTATTTGCGTTTTATGTCAAGCGGTACGGCATGAATAGCAATTACCGTATAATCGTTGTTCAATATGCGTATCGTACTGTGAATTTCGGTGTTTTAACGGCGTATTTAATAAATAACCCGTACTATGATTTTCAGCAGTTCTAATCGACAATTCAAGCGGAGCAGTTAAAAAGAACAACGGCAATCCAATCACATGCCTAAAAAAACTCAAACACAGGTCAGCGATCTTGAAATTGCAAGTCTCAAGGAGTCCGCATTATTTTCGGAAAAAGGGAAAACGAAATTTAGTTCAAGGATTCTTGTTATCGGCGGCTCGCTGACTTCGGAACAATTACGTGAAATTGCAAAATTCGCTTCACGCTACGGCGATGGTACAGTACACTTGACAACACGGCAAGGTGTTGAAATCCCGCATATACCATACGAAAAATTACCTTTATTCCGAAAAGCAATCGAAAAATCTTCAATCAAACCGGCACAAAGCGGTAAATGTGTACGTGCAATAACTGCTTGTCCAGGTTCGTATTGCAAATTCGGAACGATTGATACTCAACAACTCGCTAAAGAAATATTCAAACGATTTGGGAATAGAAAAAATTTACCGCATAAATTCAAAATTGCAGTAAGCGGATGCCGTCATTGCTGTTCAAAGCCGCAAGAAAATGATCTCGGCGTTATGGGCGTTGGTAAATTCGCTATGTTCGTAGGAGGAATGGCAGGTAAAACTCCAAGATGGGGCGACAGATTACCTTTCGATATAAAAGAAAAATCAAAGTTATTCAATATTATCAATGCCGTAATAACATGGTACGAAAATAACGGTAACGATAAAGAAAGATTCGGTGTAACTATCGAAAGATTAGGTTTGACAAGACTACTCGACACACTCAAAATGTTTCAGTAAAATTAAAAATTGTGTAAACAGTAAACAGAAAAAAATTGTAACTATTCAGTAGAATATTTTTTTCTGCAACAGATTTTTGTAATTTTTATTTTTAATTATTTCTGATTAGAAATAAACAACACTGCTGAATAGTTACAAAAAATTTCACGTAATAATCACAAAGTAATACTTAATATTGTGACGGACAATTTTTGTCTGTCTGATCGTAATACCGGACAACACAAAGTCTCGTTTGAGATAATGTTGTTTGTGTATTTGGCAACTTAATTTTTTCAATTTTTTAAACTGTTTGTACTTTACATTTTGTCTATAGAAATTAGTTTATTCAGAAATAAATGACATTTATGTTTTATGATATACAAAACTTAACGTGTGAACAGTTATGGAGATGCAATTATGTTAAGAACACTTGGAATAGTCAAAGGTGCATTACTTACCGACAAGCAGCGGCATTTTCTTGCGCGTCGTTTGGATGGTAAATCGGTGTTGGAGTGGGTGGTTCGTCAGATGACGGACTGTCAGCTTCTTAACGGTGTAGTTGTAGTTGCGGACGAAGGTAAATCGGGTGAAATTGTTGGTGATTTGACTCCAATTGATGTTCCGGTTTTTCGCACGAAAGCAAAAGATACAATGGCGATGTTAAATGATACGCTTGAACAATTCTCGACGTATTCATGTCTTTTGATCGGTTGTGATTGGCCTTTCATTGATCCGACTATTTTTGATCGTCTTGTGCGTGCGGCAGATTTACAAATCGAATGTGATTATAGTGCGTTTCAATTTACCAATGAAATTTTTTCTGTCGGCAGACCTTATGGTTTGTTTCCAGAATGGTATCAGGCGGCAACTTTACGAAAAGCCGCAAAAAAAATTGACGACCCGATTTACAGAAATTTACCCGGTACGTTTTTTCTGGATAATCAGAGAAACTATAATGTAGAGTTGCTGCCTGCTCCTGCTGCTTTAGATCGGAACGATATAAGGTTCTCTTTCGACGACGAAGATGATTGGGACAACATCATTGAATTGCACGACGCTTTGAGTCTTGACGTTCTTGATTGTCAAAAAATCAGCAGTTTGTTGTCTAATCGTGATATGAATAAAAAAACTTTTATCGGAACATGATCTATGTATTGTATAAAGTTAGTTTGTTAGAAATATTTTCACGGTTTTCATTTGAATTATCGGTTCGATCAGCTTATTTGATTTGCTTATTTAATCTGCTTGTTTGCTTACTTATTTGAAAGCAGGTTTTATTGAATATGATTTCATTTAGCCGAAATTCATAGCCGAAATTCATTATGAGTTGGAGTTATATAATCTAAAATTTTTTTGTGTGAGTATGTCCACATTTTTTATAGAAACATTTGGTTGTCAGATGAATCAACTTGATAGCGAGCTTACAGCATCAGAATTGATTCGTGTTGGACTTGAGAAAGTTTTAACTCCGCAGGCGGCAGATGTAATAATTTTCAACACATGCAGTATTCGGCAACATGCGGAAGATAAAGTTTACAGTGCTATCGGACGTCTAAAGCAATGGAAGTTAAAAAAACCTTTTGGTGTGCTTGGTGTCATGGGGTGTATGGCGCAGAAAGATCAAGATAAAATTATTTCTCGTGCGCCGCATGTTGATTTTATTATTGGTCCGGGGCAACTCGGCTTGTTAGTTGAAACGGTTTATCGGCTGCTTGATGAAAAAAATAATGGTGCAGCGGCAAAGCCTGTAATTCATGTTAGTTTGCAGCGTTTGGAAAATAAAAATGCTGCCGTGATTAATAGTTTTAAACAATTTGATCCTGAACGTAAAATTGAATCGCGCAAGAATCGATTTCAGGCGTTGACAAGAATTATGTCGGGGTGTAATAAATTCTGTACGTATTGTGTTGTGCCGAAAGTTCGAGGTCCTGAGCAATGCCGTCATCCTGCCGAAATTATAGATGAAATCAAACAACTTGTGGAACAAGGAGTTAAGGAGATTACGCTTATTGGTCAAACTATCAACTCTTATGAATATGTGATGACGCAGCACAAACTGGTTACGAAAGATCGTGAATATGATAATGATAATCCGAATAAAATTATTAAAAGTCTGGTTTTGTTAGAGGGGGGCAGTAGTAAAGCGGGTTGTGATTTTAAAGTACGTTTTTCGGATTTAATTTATTTGATTGCGGACATAAAAGGTTTGAAACGTATTAAATTCGTTACGAATTATCCGACGCCGGAAGTTGATTATGATTTATTGGAAGCTGTAAGTAGTTTATCGAATGTATCAAAGTATTTTCATATTCCGGTGCAAAGCGGTTCGGACAGTGTTTTGAAGCGGATGAAGCGCAAATATACTGTTAAGGATTATTGCAGGTGGATAGATGCGATTAATATATTGGTTCCGAAGTCATCGGTTTCGACTGATTTGATTGTTGGATTTTGCGGTGAGACGGAGTCAGAATTTGAAGAGACTATTAATCTTATGAACAAATGTGAATTTAAGAACAGTTTTATTTTTAAGTATAGTGAGCGGCCGGATACGATGGCAGCGAAATTATACAAAGATGATGTACCGGAACATGTAAAAAGACATAGAAATAGTGTATTACTTGGCATACAAGAGGCAATAAGTTTAAATTTTAATCGTAGATTTATAGGTCAAAAAATTGAGATTCTTGTTGAATGTGTGAGTAAAAATTATAAAGACGGGACAGTACAATTATCAGGTAGAACTATTTGTGATCGGATAGTTGTTTTTGATTTTGATAATGATGATTTAGTCGGACAATTTGTAGATGTTGAAATTTATGATGTTACATCGTTAACATTATTTGGCGAGCTTGTGTTATTGGATATACCTTCACAATTGTCAACATAAATTTCGGTATATTTTTCAAACGTGAAAATTCCATTTCCGTTACAATAAATAAAACTAGGTTAGTGGTTAGTGGTCAGTGGTTAGTGGTTAGTTCGCATGCGGAGATTATTATCGATAGTAAATTCGAATCATTAAATTGTTATGTACTAACTATATTTTTTTTATTAACCACAGAGAACTTTATTAACCACAGAGGACACAGAGAACACAGAGAAAGAATATTTTGTAATTTTAGATTTTCAATTTTAGATTTTTTGTAATTTATCAGCGGGATAATTTTTTAAACACGAAACACACGAAAAATCACAAAAAGCACGAAAAGAGGTTGTATAAAATTTTCGTGTGTTTTGTGTAATTTCGTGTGTTTCGTGTTTTAAAAAATAATTGCGGCGTGCTAACCGCTATCATCGGAATTTCCGAAGATAGAATTTTTTTGCCGAGATTTATTTTACCTATTTTGGTATCATCGGAATTTCCGAAGATAGAAAATGGTTTAAAACTTTTTATGTTTTTTGTACAACAGTTCACTAAAAGATAAAAAACGAAAAAAAAATTTTTTTAGAGACACAATGTCTTGAGTTTTTATCAGTGTCGATACAAGTATTGGTGATAGGTCTGTTAAATTTGTTGCAAAGACTATTGTTCTTTTAGTTTAGCAAACTGTCTTTACTCTTGAATATTTTTTTATCCGCCTACTGGTAGATTTAAGATCGAAAAACGATTATACTATTCCCCGTTTGATTTGTTTGCAATGTTTGTATTTGTCAGATAAATC
>JAITKS010000419.1 GCA_031278315.1 Planctomycetaceae bacterium
TATGTACTATTGGAGAAAAATGTTGTTCTTAAAATTAAGAAAGGAGAATTGAAAATGAGTCAAAGATTAATTGAAGCAATCAGACAAACTCCATACGGAGCTAAAATGTTAAATAGATACAGAACCGAAGGTTTAGCCGAAGGTATATCTAAAGGTAAAGCCGAAGGTATAGCTGAAGGTATAGCTAAAGGTATAGCTGAAGGTATATCTAAAGGTATAGCCGAAGGTAAAGCTGAAGGTAAAGCTGAAGCCATAATACGTTTTTTGACTAAACGGCTTGGAAAACCTTCAGCAAAATTACAAAAACAAATCAGGGATGTCAAAGATATAAACGAACTCGATGAGCTTTTCGATTTTGCAATAACTTGTGTATCACTTGGTGAATTTGCAACTGCGTTTAATTGAATGCCGGAGCAAATTCGTATGTAGTTAATTGTTGATAGTTGGATAGTATAAAAGAACGAATATTTATTTGAATTGAATTAAAGACGCACTTCTGTATATTCATCAAAGATATGTAATTATCTAAAAAATATGAAAAACAAAAGAAAATAAGTTTAATTTTTTTGGAATGTGTAATTATAAACGGGTATGTTTTTAATCAACCAACCAATCATTCATTCAACAATTTTAGGAGTAGAAATTAAATGATGAATAATATTTTTTTCAGCAAATTTACCAATTCACTAGTAAAACCAAATCGTAATTTTATAACATTTTTGGTACTTTTTTTTCTTTTATGTGTTTTTCAAATTAATAATAATTCAGTGTTGCAAAATTGTTTCGCCGATACTGCAAGTTCAGAAAAAGAAAAAAAATTATCAGATACAGCAAATAAAATTTCATCTTTTGTAAATGATTCAACTTTCGTTGTTGTCCATATTAATTTGACTAACATTGATTTACAAGCTCAACGAAAATATCTAACCAAAATAATAAATCGAGTAACAGAACTGCCGGACAACGACGATAATTTTAAAAAAAATGTATTAAACGAAACCAACAAATTGTTCGATAGAATATTTCCTGCAATCAATAATATTGTTGTCGATTTAACAAATCATGCCGGTTTGTCAGATTTATATCTAGTTGGAAATTTGATCAATTTAGATGAAACAAACGATACAAATCTACAAACTGTTTTCTTTCTTGCTATTCCTAATAATCTTAAAGATCTGTCCGATAAAAATATAGCTGCCCGGCAAAAAATAGAACGGATACTAAAATTCGTATCCAATCAAGCTGAATTGTCTGAAACAAATTTAGCAGCAAAAAATGATCTGTTGTTATATCCATTATTACCAATTATCAATTCGCCTGATAATCCGGACATTCACGATAACGGAATAAACGCATTACAAGATGCCGCAAATCAAGAAAACGAAAACGAAAATTTTGAAACAGAGAATGAAACCGAAAACAACTTAAATAAAAAAAATATCACGGTAATGAACGAAAACTATTTCAGAAACTATATCAATAAATTTAGCGCAACGAAAAATCCATTTCTCACAGATGCACTAAAACATTTCGATAATGATTTGATTAAAATCGTGTTTCTATTTAGTAAACCTATAAAAACTTTTTTAGTCTCACTTAGTATTGATAACAGCAATAGTCCGCAAGTTACAAATTTAATCAAATACATAATTAATCAAATAAATTACGTATCAATTGGAATTGATCCTGTTAAATTCCGTGTTCATGCGGCAGCTCAGGCGAAATCAGCTTCATCAGCCGAACAAATTCAAAACGGAATATCCGGACTGATTGATTTGGGTGTAACTTTTATCAATACATTTGTCAATGCTAATATATCTCTGGTAGGATTCTCTGATAAACTTTCGCCGGTATTTTCATTCGCAATCGAAGTTCTGCGAGGTACAGCACACTTCTTTATTCCGGCAACTGATAAAAATAACCTGATATGGAATTATGAAATAATTCCCGAAAAAACTAGTCCTGAATTTGCCGCATATTGTGTCTATTGTGCATGTATAGTCTGTGAGCTGTTTGAAATCGATTGTGAAAAAAAATACGATAAATGGCAAAAAGAAATCAAACCATTATTAGCTTTATAACAACTCTTACTTTCGAATGAGATATGATTACTGTATTCCTTTAAATGTCTAAAATATTTCAACAAATATATTACGTATTATGAAATAAAAAATGTAATTTACTTATACTCAATTACATTTTATAGAAAAACATAAATTAGTAACAAAGCAGCGGTAACAATCAACAAAACTGTAAATTATGAAATTAACCTTAAACAAAATTAAAACTTTTTCACAAAATTTTCTTTTGATATTTTCGATTACGTTTATTTTACTTTTGATCCATACAGCTAACTTGCCGGCAGAAGAGAAAAAAATCTATCGAACAGATCAAATTTCGCAGTTAATATCAGACACAAGCTGCATATTAGTGTATGTCAATCTTGAACAATTTGATATTGACGAATTTTTCAAAAAAAATTTCACCAACATTGATCAAACGATTAAATATTTTGGATTCGATTCTAATTCTGCTAAACGAATAACTAATGAGTTATCTCGGCTTTTGAACGATATTAATGTTGAATTTAAGTCTCAACTTGATAAATTGAAGCTCACAACTAATTTTCGTGAGGCTTATGTTATTGTTCAAGTAGGCGTGATAGACAAAGTGAAAAATACTGTTCAAATATCTTTCGTGTTAGCAATTCCGTCTGAAAATCGCACCGATGACGACCGTAAAAATTTACTTGAATTTGTGAATGCAGCCGCAATTCCAGAACTGATTTCTGAGTTTGAGAGAAGTTGGGCGATTGGTCAATACAGCGGATTCGATGTTATAATTGCTGAAATAGATTATCCATTACCCCAAACGGCAGAGAAACCAACCGCAATTGTCGTTCCGCAAGAAAAAGAAATCGCTCAAGAAGATGAATTGATTGACACCGAAGAATTAGCAGTTAGAGAAAAAAATTTGATCAAGAATTTTTTCAGCAAAAATAATAAAGAGTTCGCTGAATTGATAAAAGACGCTTTCAGCCGGCACGAAAAAGATGCACCGATTCGAGTTATGTGTTTCAACTTAAAAAATCTTATTACTGTATTTGATCGTGTCTATATTAAATCGGTGATTACGCAGCAGCTAACAAGTATTGCGGGAAAAGAAAATCTTTCAAATTTTTTACAAATTGTAGAAAAGTTCGAAAAGTGTTATGAAAATACGAAATGGATATCGTTAATAATCAATCCTAAATCGATGATGCCGGAGTATATCGTGCAGACAAAAAGTGATTCGGATGCAAAAACATTACTCGAAACTACTTTAGAATTGAACAACAAATATTATGAACTGTACATATCGGCCGTCTCTGTAAGTTTCAATCAAAATATAGAAACGGTATTGTTGAATAAAAACAACAGCAGATTTTATCCGTTAGGATCGGAAATAATCAAAGGATTAACTCGTCCGTATTTACCTGTACAAAAGGGTAACAGGTTAGTGTTTATACAAAAGAACAACGCTATGTATCAATCGTTGTGTGCGTATTATTGTATTATCGGTTATTGTGTGTTTGTTACACTCAACAATTAAATTTAGCTGTTTGTTTTTTAAATTTGTAAAATTAAAAATTAAAGTCAATTATTATTCAGTAGGATTCAGTAGGATTTCAACTGTCCGCGTTTTAATTTTTTGGTTCGAGCTGCCTATTTACTATTGGAAATCGGCAAGCGGGTTTTATTGAATACGCACTTGTACCGCTGAATTTTATAGTACGATACGTAAACCCTTTTTTTTATTTTTTGGAGAATTTATATTATGTATAATCGTAGTTGTTCGCTTGTTAATTCGCAAAACAGTATGCTTCTTTTGATTGATATTCAGGAACGTCTTGTGCCGTCAGTTTATTGTGGAGATATGTTGGTATTTAATGTTCAGCGTCTTATTACGGCGGCGAATACTTTGGGGACATCTGTAGTTGTTTCGGAGCAATATCCTGAAAAACTTGGACCAACGGTATCGGGGGTAAGTCAAATTTTGATTACAGGCACGAAAATATTCACGAAGAAATCTTTTTCGGTTTGTGCTGTTCCGGAATTTTCTACTTACATAGAAGGTGAACCGGCAACAAAAATTATTATTTGCGGAATTGAGTTACATGTTTGCGTTTTGCAATCGGCGTTTGATCTAATGCTGCTTGGCAAGGAGGTTGTTATTATTACAGACGCTTGTGCGTGCCGTTTTCGTAACGATTATGAAATGGCATTAAGACGTCTCGAATCTGCCGGAGCAACTTTAACAACAACGGAAACAATCATGTTTGAATGGTGTGAATCTGCTGCTCACACTGCTTTCAGAACAATAAGTAAATTAGCAAAAGAAAGATTAAATTAAGAGTGATTAAATTAAGAGTAATATTCACACTTTAAATTTCGGTATTCGTTTTAAACTAAAACCGCCCTGAAAGGGCGGCAGCAAAAAGATTATTTATGATCTTTAGGCTTGCGTCCTTTCAGGGCGAATTCATAGACAATTTTTTGACTCAAAAACAAGTTGTATCTATTAAAAAATATTGCAACGTTTATTGACAATATTTTCAATTACCAAAAAATAAAAAACGGATTTTAAAGTGTAATTGATATATTACACGAATTTTAAAATAAAAGGTGTATAATATTTCAGTTGAGACTTAAAGTATTGTGTCTCTATATTATTTTTTTGTGATTTTGTGATTTTGTGATTTTCTGTTTCTCTGATATGCCTACAAATATTTACTGAAATATTTATTGAAAATTCCCAATTGAAATATTATTATTTTCAAGATAAAAAATACAAACACGAAATCATTACGGCAATAATACATATTAACTATAATTTAAAATAAATGTTTAACTTTGTTCCTAATACATTAGGAACGATGATTAAGTTTGAATTTGTCTGGTATTGAGATGATAATTGTTTTTGCGAGTTTGGTTACTTTTTTTTCATTCGGCGGCAGTTCTGAATCGGGCGGGGCTGTTTTTCGATGGGCGAGAGTTCAAGAAAATCAGGATTATTTTATTCCGTTTCTTGTTACCGTGTTGTTGATAGTTTTTTTTGTACGCCGTTACAGAATAGACGCAATGGATCTAAAACGTTGGCAGCGTTTATTACTTATTGTGTTGCGGATTTGTGCGGTTATTACGTTGTTATTATTTTATCTGCATCCGCAATGGGAGCGTTTTGTCGGAAGCTCACGAGTAGCAATTATGATCGACACAAGTGCAAGCATGGGCAATCGTGATATCTTGCAACGTCAAACCGGCGATTCGAAATTGTTATCGATAAATGAAAATGATCAAAATTCAAATTCAAATTCAAATTCAAATTCTAACTCTAATTCAAATTCTAATTCTGAATTGACAACACTGCAGATCAATGATTCTTTTACTGGACCGAGTCGAATTGAAGCTGTGATCGATTGGATCAAGCGGAGTGAACTCGTAGAAAAATTGAGTGAACAACATGATGTAATATTGTATTCGTTTGACAAATCGGTTAAGCGAATAAAGCCGAGTCAAAATTCGCAATTGAATGTAACAAATGATTCGGATGAATCGGCAAGTTCTACAAATTCTACAAATTCAACAGAACCTACTGAATCTATCGAACCTACTGAATCAGCTGAATCAACAGAACAGGTTAAATTGAGTACATTGGATCAAGTGCGGTTTCAGCTTGAGGGATTGGATTTAGTCAAGGCGGACGGCGGCGAGACGAACTTAGGCGATGCGTTATTTGATACGCTTCAATTAGAGCGGGGTCAACCATTAGCTGGTGTTGTTATTATTTCGGATGGGCGTCAAAATTCGGGGCGTTCAGCGGATACAGCGTTGGAAACTGCGGCGCGTTTACGGATTCCTATTTATGCAGTTGGTGTTGGGGCGTTGTATCAACCGTTGAATTTTAGGATTGTTAGTTTTGATTTGCCGGAGCGGTTTTTTCCGAATGATCCGTTTACGGTTAAAGTACCGATTGAATTTGTTGGCGGAGATGTAAGTGATTCGGCGGTTGAATTGAATCGTTACGGGGTCAAGGTAGAGTTATGGTCGCAAGGTGCGGAGGGCGATTCGGGCGGTGATATTAAGCTTGACAGTAAGGAAATTCAATTTGATCGTAATGGTGTTATTGATACGGAATTTCAAACAAAATTTTCGGAGGCGGGCAAACGCCGTTTAGTTGTTAAGATAATTCCGCCTGAAGAAGATAAGTTGATAGAGGACAATGTTAGACAGTGTGATATTGAAATTGTAGATCGGAAAGATCGTGTATTGATGTACACGTCGGCACCGAATCGTGATTATCAATTTTTGAGTTCGCAGGTGCATAGGGATAAGACGATGACGGTTGATGTTTATCTGCCGTGGGCGCAAACAGGAATAGCGCAGAATGCTGATAAAATCCTTTCAACTTTTCCGATGAATCAAAATGAGATGTCAGAGTATGATGTTGTATTTGCGTTTGATCCTGATTGGATGGATTTATCGAATGAGCAGATAAATGTATTGGAACATTGGGTATCGCGGCAAGGCGGCGGATTAGTTTTGTTTGCCGGTGCGGTGAATTTAGCGAATCCGGCGGGGTGGGTATCTCATAGCGGATTGGACAAAATTTGGGCAATGTATCCTGTAGATTTTTTGGTGAAAAATCCTTCGCGTGCGTTTGAGCATACTTATCGTAGTGATGTTAAGGCGAGGCAGCTTAAATTTTCGCGGTTTGGTGAAGAATCGGAGTTTTTGCGGCCGGTAGAAAATTCTGTTGATTCGCGAAATTTCTGGTTATCGTTTCCGGGGTTTTATGGATATTTTCCAATCAAGTCGATTAAGCCGACGGCGACTCTTTTAGTTTCGTCGAGTGCGCCGGATGCAATTGGGGAGACGGGCGCGTTATTTGTTGAGCAATATTATGGGGCGGGGCGTGTTTTGTATATTGGGAGCAGTGAATTGTGGCGATTGAGAAAAATGGGTGAAAATTATTTTGAGCAGCTTGCAACAAAAATAATAAGGCATGCAGCGCAGGGGAGGTTATTAAGGGATTCAGACCTAGCGTCGGTTACTTTGGACAAGCGGCGATATGGGTTAGGGTCAATTGCGAAGTTGAGGGTGACGGCAAATGACGAGCAGCTTAATCCGATTATGGTACCGAAACTTCCGGTAGATATTTTATCGCCGGCGGGCAAGTTAAGAACGGCGGAGGTCATACTTGATCCGAATACGCCGGGAATTTATCAGGGATATATTCCGTTAACGGAGGAGGGAACATGGACGGTAAAGTTTAATATTATGTCGAGCAAGCAGGAAATAACAAGAACGTTTCAGGTGCAAATGAGTGATCTAGAAAGAGAAAATCCGAGTCGAAATGAGTTATTATTAAATGAGATTGCAACGAAAACGGGCGGAATTTATTTTAAAACGCCGACTTTAGCAATGCCGTTGATAAAAGAGTCATCTCTTTACGGTCAAAAAAATTTCTTTGAAACGCAAGAATCTTCTACAAAAAAAACAGAATCAGAAGCAAATACAGAATCTAATACAGCAGAAAATAAAGATAATAAAGATAATGTAGAGTCAACAAAAGATGCAGACATAAAATTTTTAACAGAGTTAATAAAAGTACGTTCACAACGAGCGGTATTAGATTCAGTAGTAGAAGAGAAAACGTTAAAAATATTCTTACTATTAATTTGTACATTCTTAATGCTGGAATGGTCACTACGCCGCCTAATGAAATTAGCATAATACAACTAAAATAATTAGTTTTTAATTTCTCATCAAGAACACAAATTTCATACATTATCAAAAAATAATTACCGTCTTGTGTGCAACGGAACAGATAATGAAAGAGATAAATACATCATGCAACATTTTATAACTCAATATATTTCCGAAATCGGCAAACTGTATAAGACCGGTAACGCCACTGAACACAGTTATCGTCCTGCGTTGAAAAGTTTATTTGAAAGTATTTTTACTTCAAAGAAAATGCAAATTGTCAATGAACCGCAGCGGATAAAATGCGGTGCGCCGGACTATGTGCTTACTAACAAAAACAACATTCCTTTTGCTTACATCGAGGCAAAAGATATTGACAAAGATCTCAACGACAAAGAATACAGAGAACAATTTGAACGTTATAAAACATCACTTGACAATCTTATTATTACCGATTATTTATTGTTTCAATTATTCCATAACGGCGAAAAAATTTCAGAAGTCCGAATTGGAAATACG
>JAITKS010000433.1 GCA_031278315.1 Planctomycetaceae bacterium
TTTTATTAACCACAGAGGACACAGAGACCACAGAGAAATCAGATTTTGTAATTTTAGATTTTAGATTTAAGTGAATTACTAAAAAATATTTTAGCCGGCGGGAACGCAGGCGTCCCGCCAGCATTTTTTTTGTACAAAAAACGCCTAAAGATGCGGTCGAGACGACCGCGATCCAGGCAACAATAAATTATTACACTGATATATTACAAAATCTTCTTTCTCTGTGTTCTCTGTGTCCTCTGTGGTTAATAAAAAAATCGTAATTTATCAGTGAAATAATTATTGTTATCGGGAACGCGGTCGTCTCGACCATATACCGTATATTTAGGTATTTTTTGTACAAAAACAATACCGGTAAGACACCGGCATTTTTCCTAAAATTATTTTTTAGAAATTCACAATATGAATGTTGTTGGATTTCATCTCTATAAGCAACGAAATTTTCAGAAAAATTTATTCAACTTCCCCCCTTGTGAGTTCAAAAAAACGATATAAAATAATTCTCTGATTAAGAATTAAATGTTCATGTTCTTTTTCAAGATAGGAAGTAATAGGATACGCAAGGTTGCGGTTAAAATAACTAGATCGTAGATAAATATATTACTTTTCTCTATTCTTTTTTTTGCGTTTGTTAAAGCAGAACACCACTCTCGGAACTAACCGATGTAAAAACGCAATGTATAATGTCTCTACTTTTTCAGATGTCATACAGGCAAATATTGACAACAAGAATTAGTATCAAGAAATAGTATATAGTATATATAGTCAAAATTTATTTCTTGCAGCAAAAACTGAAATTTCAAGTAAGAGGAATATACATCGAGTATGATTTAATTTTTCTTTTTGATTGGAAAAATAATAACGATTTCCAATTTACGTATTGTATTATGAATTTCAGAATTACAAGAGTGTAAAAGCCGGTTTTAATTCGGATCGGCGGCTCGAACTCGAACTGAAATTTAAGTGAGAGCAGTTTGAATTTTCAATATTGAGTACGCAAACCGTTGAAAATAGAATCGGGATTAGGAACAATATTAAATTGGTTTTCTATCTGGTGTATCGTTACTAGATAAAACCAACAAACCTTAAAACTAAATTACAGGTAATAATAATGTGTGGAATAATAGGAATATTTGATTTAAATGATTCAGTTGAAAAATTACGTTCTTGTGCACTTGACATGTCACGTAAAATTCGGCATCGCGGTCCTGATTGGTCTGGAATTTATTCTAGTAAAAATGCGATTTTGACACATGAACGATTAGCCATCGTCGATCCGCAATCGGGCAAGCAGCCGTTATACTCATCTGACGGTAAAGTCGTGTTAGCAGTCAACGGTGAAATTTATAATCATCAAAGTATTCGCGACAGACAAGCTAACTTCTACCAATTCAAAACGAAATCAGATTGTGAAGTGATCCTCTCACTTTACAAAGAAAAAGGCATAAATTTTCTCGAAGACTTAAACGGCATTTTCGCTTTTGCTCTTTACGATGAAAACGAAAACGCCTATTTAATTGCACGTGATCATATCGGTATTGTTCCGTTATACATTGGATGGGACAACGCAGGTACCGTTTATGTTGCGTCTGAATTGAAGTCGCTGGAGGGATATTGCAAAATCATTAAACAATTTCCGCCGGGTCATTATCTTTATAGTAAAGACGGCGAAATGACACAATGGTATCATCGGGATTGGCGTAATTTTAACACGGTCAAGGAGGACGATACGTCGATAATTCAGTTACGGGAAGCGTTAGAGGCTGCGGTCAAACGGCAATTGATGACCGATGTACCGTATGGCGTTTTGCTTTCAGGCGGTTTAGATTCGTCGATTGTGTCTGCGGTTGCAAAAAAGTTTGCTGCGAATCGTATTGAATCGGACGATAAACAAACCGCATGGTGGCCAAGTTTGCATTCTTTTGCGATTGGTCTTAAAGGCTCACCTGATTTAATTGCAGCTCAAAAGGTAGCAGATTATATCGGGACGGTTCATCACGAAATTCATTTCACTATTCAGGAAGGTTTAGATGCAATTCGCGACGTAATTTATCATATCGAAACTTATGATGTAACAACGATTCGTGCATCAACGCCAATGTATTTACTCGCACGAGTGATTCGGTCGATGGGAATTAAAATGGTACTTTCGGGCGAAGGGTCGGATGAAATTTTTGCCGGATATTTATACTTCCACAAAGCACCCGACGCTCAAGCTTTACATGAAGAAACGATCAGAAAATTAGATAAGTTACATCTATACGATTGTTTGCGGGCTAACAAATCGCTTGCAGCGTGGGGAGTTGAAGGGCGAGTTCCGTTTCTGGATAAAGAATTTATGGATGTAGCAATGCGGTTGAATCCTGATTTCAAAATAAGCGGTTTGAAAAATAGGATGGAGAAATGGTTTTTGCGAAAAGCATTTGAAGGATATTTACCTGAAGGTGTAGTGTGGCGTCAGAAAGAGCAATTCTCGGATGGTGTTGGTTATAATTGGATTGACACGTTGCGTGAAGTTGCCAATGCCGAAATTACAGACAAACAATTTGCTGTTGCGGCGGATCGTTTTCCTATTAATCCGCCGTTATCGAAAGAAGAGTATAGATATCGTGTAATTTTTGAAGAGTTATTTCCGTCGAATACGGCGGCAGCAACGGTGCCGTCGGTGCCGTCGGTTGCGTGTAGTACGCCGATTGCGTTAGAGTGGGACGCCGCTTTTAAGAAATTAAACGACCCTTCAGGCAGAGTCATAAACGTACACAACGAAGCGTATTGAATTGTACTTTGTATTATGTATAATTCTGCACCAATTGATTTGTTATCAGTGATCATCGAAATCGTGTTTCGGATGAATAGGTAACAAAATTAAATATCGGCAGCTTGATATTGAGATTTTTCGGTAATTCAATAATATGTAAAAAATCTGGTTTGACAAAAAGGTAATCGGTGATAATTCAGTAATTATCAATCTGATTATTTATTGGAAAGCAGATTTTACTGAACTGAATAAGTTTTTGAATTATTGAATTATTGAAAGTAATAGTCGAGTTGTAAATTAAAGTTTCTATAAAAAACAAAAGGGAGAACAAAAAATGTTTAAAACATTTATATTGGGATTAACGGCAAGTATTTTGACATTGACTTCCGTTTCGGTTTGGGCGGCAGACAATGAATTGACATCAGAGGAAAAAAAAGACGGTTGGTTATTACTTTTCAATGGAAAAGATTATTCGAATTGGAAAAACAATAATGGCAAGCCGGTTGTTGCGAAGGTCGAAGAGGAAAGTATTCAGACGTATAAATGCGGCGGTTATATTCTCACGTATGACAAAGAGTTCAGCAATTTCATTTTGAAATGTGACGTGAAAATGAGTACACCGTGTAATTCAGGAATTTTTCTACGGATAGAAAATTTGAATGATCCGGTTAATACAGGTTTTGAAATTCAGATTGCAACAACGGATCCCAAAGTCAAGCCGAGTGTTCATGATGTTGGTGCGTTGTATGACGTAATGCCGCCGACTAAAGTTGCAACGAATGGGGCAGGCAAGTGGGATCATTATGAAGTAAAATTTGTTGGTGAGAAAATAACAGTTGTATTAAACGATATAGAAGTAATCAATGCGAATCTTGAAGACTATAAAGAACCGGGCAAACGTGCTGTAGAGAAAAAACACAAATTTTCAAAAAACGGAAAGCCAAGAGCGTTGACAGATTTTGCCAAAAAGGGATATATTGGATTTCAAGATCATGGTCATAAAGTCTGGATTAAAAACATAAAGTTACTTGAGCTGGACGCAAGCGGAAACAAACTCAAGTAAACTTTTTTTTCTCTAGTTTGAGTAAATTTCTAAAAGTGTAATATATCGGTGAGATATTTGTTTTTTCAATTTTTTGGTTTATGAATTTGAAAACTAACTTTATTTTTCACTTTATTTTTTTGGAATACGAAATACACGAAAAAACGAAACAGACAAAAAAATATAAAATAAAAATTTTTTCGTGTATTTTGTTATTTCGTGTGTTTCGTAATCTCAAAAAAACCAAAAAAATTCCACCGATATATTACAGATTAATTATTAGAATTACTTTTAATTAGAGATTGTGCCGTTGTACTTATTCATTGCTTCTACGATATTATAATCGAGCCAACATTGTACAGCGTCGGCGGCTTTTTTTAGTGCTATTAACAATTCGGGTTTTTCCTTTTCTGTGAAATTCATTAACACGTAATCAGAAGCATCAATTCTTGCCGGCGGTTCACCAATACCAAATCTTAATCTTGCAATTTTTTCAGTACCTAAAGCTCTTAAAATATCGGCTAAACCCTTTTGACCGCCGCTGCTGCCTTCGTTACGAAATCTTAATTTCGTGAAAGGAAGATTCAAATCGTCACACACTATCAGAATATTCTCAAGCGGAATTTTGTAAAATCTAACTGCTTCGGCAACACTCGTTCCGCTGTGATTCATGTACGTAGTTGGACAAAGTAAAAAAAATGTCTCGTTATTTTTATCCCGAATATCAACAAAATCACCGTGAAATTTTGATTTCGGAGAACAACCCGCATAACGCAATAAAAGCTCTGAAAGCACAAGATAACCTATATTGTGCCGCGTCTGCCTATATTTCATTCCGGGATTACCAAGTCCAACAACTAATTTCATTAGAACTCAAATCGAATATTTTTGTAATATATCAGTGAAATTTTTTTCGCAACAGTCTATTAGGACATTTTTTGTTGTACGTTTTTTATAACTCGAAACTCACAAAAATACACGAAAAACACGAAAGGTTTTTTTAGATAATTTTCGCATGTCTGTGAAATTTTCGTGAAATTTCGTGATCTCAAAAACAAAATTTCCGCCGATCTATTACGAATATCTATTACGAAATTTTAAAACTAATTTGAAAAATTAACTTGAAACCTTTGAGAAATTTTCACTGATATATTG
The DNA here is from genome assembly GCA_031278315.1 of Planctomycetaceae bacterium. GTDB lineage: Bacteria > Planctomycetota > Planctomycetia > Pirellulales > Thermoguttaceae > WRKP01. Next base: position 4,956 of record JAITKS010000433.1, read on the forward strand.
TTTATTCTGATACTTCTTCTTCGGTCTTTTTTCTTCCTATAATTTCGGGTTCTGCGCTGTCTGCTGATTTTGTTTCTTCTTCGGACACTTCAATAGGTAATGCGCAAGTTACAATTAAAGTTGACGGATCAAGCAGCGACTTTACACCTTGCGGCAATTCAAGATCAGAAACGTGAATTGATTGATTAAAAGCAAGATGATTTATGTTGACAAGAATATGTTCCGGCAAAGAAGCAGCTTCACATTCGAGTTCGATTTGATGTAAAACGTGTTTAATGACTCCGCCTTCTTTTGTACCGGGAGCTTCGCCTCGTAATTCGAGCGGTACGGTAACGTGAATTTTTTCGTGTTCACTTGCTCTTGCGAAATCAACATGTAGAATTTGATTCCCCCAAGTGTTCCATTGTACTTCTTTGATAAATGCTTTTTCCGAGATGTCTCCTATTAGTTCAACGAATCTATTACCGTGTCTGACTACGATTTCGATTTCATCGGCAGACAATGTTAAACTTTGAACTGCTTGTTTATGACCGTAAAGAACAGCAGGAACATTGCCGTTATTTCGCAAACGTTTATTGCGTTTTTTTCCATACGAGTCGCGTAATTTCACTGATAATGTTTGTACTTTTGCCATTTGTATTTTTCTAAAAAAATGTTGATTGTTTGAAATTGTTTGTAATGTTTTTTGTAATTTTGTATTTTTGTATTTTTGTAATATTTTTTTTGGTATCTGTTTTTTGGTATTTGTATCGTACTATATTGTACTATGAAATTCGGCGGGTTCGGCGATACGAGGGCGTATTAAGTAATGTCTGCATTCCGAGAGGTAATCAGGCGGCGGCTCAAATCGAAAATTAAAGTAAGAGCTGTTTAATGTGAGCGGCATATAATACGAATAAGATATAATTTACCATACACTCTCTTACCTATTTAAAATGGGGCGTAATTATGATATATTTTCGCAGTCTTTCAAGTCCCCCCCTTTGTCTTCCGTTAAACTTCTATTCAACTCATGTACGAGTTGTGTAATATGTGAAAAATATTGAATATATGAAAAAATTTTTTTTATTTCTTGTAAATTTAATTTTATTCGCCGCCTGTTATTTTGTTTACCAATATTGGAATTTAACAGACCCGAATATTCGTAACAATAATTTAGAATTTTATGGTAATGTTGAAATTCGGCGTGTCAATTTAGGGTTTCGTGTTTTCGGTAGAATTACAGAAATTTATTTCGAGGAAGGTGATATTGTCAAGAAAGGTGAAGTAATTGCTCGTCTTGATCAAGAGCCTTACGAAGATACAATTGCAATTGCGGTTACTCAAGTTGAAATAGCACGTGAAAATTACGCCAAACTTGAAGCCGGCTATCGGCAGCAAGAAATCAAGCAAGCCCGTGCTGCTCTAAATGGACGAATCGCAACGCTAAACGTTTTAGAATCAGATTTTAAACGTTCTCAACAATTAATTACAGATAATGTAATTACAATTCAGGAACTTGAATCGATTGAAGCTCGCCGTGATGAAGCAATTTCACAGAAAAAAATTGCGGAAGAGAATCTTAATCTTTTGTTTGAAGGTTATCGAAAAGAAGAAATCGCAATTGCAAAATCTCAGCTTGCGGAAGCCAAAGCTAATTTGAAAAAGGCGGAAACTGTTCTTAAAGATACAGCTTTACTTTGTCCGAATGACGGCGTTTTGTTGACACGAGTTGAGGAAGTTGGAACGGTTGTAAATGCTGGTCAGATTGTTGTAACGATTTCGCTTAAAGATGCTATTTGGGTTTATGTTTATATTCCGGAAAAGGAATTAGGCAATATTGTGCCGGGAATGAAAGCGGAAATTTACACTGATACTCAACCGGACAAACCTTATTTCGGACAAGTTGGTTACATTTCGCCCGAAGCCGAATTTACGCCCAAGAATGTCGAAACAAAGGAGTTGCGGACTGCTCTTGTTTATCGTGTAAGGATTATCGCCGATAATTCAGAGTGCGGACTGCGGCAAGGCATGCCTGTAACTGTTCGTTTAGTGTTGAAAAATGAATAAATGATTTTAATTAAAAGTCTAAAAAAATTTTTTGCGGGGAGTTCTATTCCGGCTATTGATAATATTTCTGTACAAATTTTATCGGGTCGAATTACCGGAATAGTCGGTCCCGACGGTGCAGGCAAAACGACATTAATACGTCTAATTGCCGGATTACTTGAACCAAGTGAAGGTAATATCAGCGTATTCGGGTATGATTCTGTCAAAGAAACGCCGGCAATTCGTGAAATCATGGGATACATGCCGCAACGTTTCGGACTATACGAAGATTTGACTGTTATCGAGAATCTGAAATTATACGCCGAAATACGCGGACTAGAAAAATCTGAACAAAAAAATCGTTTCGATGAATTATTACAATTTACAAATTTGGAACCGTTTGCTATGCGGATTTCAGGACGTCTTTCCGGCGGGATGAAACAAAAACTCGGCTTAGCTTGTTCGCTTATAAAAATGCCGAAATTATTGTTGCTAGATGAACCCGGTGTCGGTGTTGATCCGATTAGCCGCCGAGAGTTATGGAGAATGATTCGTGAACTCATTACACATGACGTGATTGCGGTCTGGAATACTGCATATCTTGACGAAGCTGAAGCGTGTGATGATGTTTTGTTATTGAACAGGGGTAAACAACTTTTTCACGGCAAGCCTGAAAATTTAACGCAGAAAATTATCGGCAGGGTCGTAAGTGTGTCGGGTTTAACGGCGGGCAAGCGGAGAAAATTTCTAGCACGAATTATCCAAGAACCTGAAACGCTTGATGGAACCGTGCAAGGAAATGCAATTCGTGTTGTGTTAAAGGCGGGCATATCACCGCAACAATTAAACGTACAGAAATTGATAGATGAATCGGATAAAGTAGAAATCGTTCCGGTAAAACCGCGTTTCGAGGACGGTTTTATTGATATTCTCGGCGGGACGGTTAAGCGGGAATCGGCTTTAGCGCAACGAAAAATCAAATTAGCAAATGATGACAAACCGGTTGTAATTGCACATAATTTGACTAAACGATATGGTACGTTTACTGCTGTCCGTAATAATAATTTTGAAATTAAACGAGGTGAAATTTTCGGTTTACTTGGACCAAATGGTGCCGGTAAAAGTACAATTTTTAGAATGTTATGCGGTTTAATTAAGCCGACGGAAGGTGAAGGATTTATTGCAGGATATAATCTTAACAAGTCGCCGTCGAGAGCGCGTTCGAGACTTGGTTACATGGCGCAAAAATTTTCAATGTACGGCGAGTTGACTGTTAGACAAAACTTGAATTTTTTTGCCGGTGTTTACGGACTATGGGGATTTGCAAAGCGAAAGGCAATAAATAATGTAATAGAAATATTTGATCTTGAGCAATATGCATCGATCAATGCGTCGTTATTACCGTTAGGATTTAAGCAACGTTTATCGTTAGCGGCTGCTCTGATGCATGAACCGGATGTATTATTTCTTGACGAACCGACATCTGGTGTTGACCCAATAACAAGACGTGAATTTTGGTCTCATATAAACGCATTAGTTGAAAGCGGGATTACTATATTAGTCACGACGCATTTCATGGATGAAGCAGAATATTGCGACAGAATTGCATTAATGTATAACGGTGAAACCATCACAACAGGGACTCCGGACGACTTAAAATTATCTGTAAAAAACAGTACGTCGATAATTAATCCAACTCTTGAAGACGCATTTATCATACTAATCGAAAAAATGGAAAACGCGGTCAGTGGTTAGCGGTTAGCGGTCAGTGGTTAGTGGTTAGTGGTTAGTGGTTAGTGGTTAGTGGTTAGTTCGCATGCGGAAATTGGTGATGGGGGTAAGTTCGAATCTCTAAATTCCGAAACTTTAATCATTAACCTTTAACTACTAAATATTAACCACTATCCCGTAATCCTGTCAAAAAACACGAAACAAACAAAAAAAATATGAAATAAAAATTTTTGTAATATATCCGTGAAATAATTTATTGTTGCCGGGAACGCGGTCGTCTCGACCGCATCTTTAGGCGTTTTTTTTACAAAAAAGATGCAGGCGGGACGCCTGCGTTCCCGCCGGCTAAAATATTTTTTAGTAATTCACTTAAATTGAAAATCTAAAATCTAAAATTACAAAATCTGATTTCTCTGTGTTCTCTGTGTTCTCTGTGGTTAATAAAAAAAACATTCCACTGATATATTACTAAAAAAAGAATTTTAAAGTGTAATTGGTATAGTTTTATACGTGAACGGTTACCTTTTTCGTTACAAAAAATAAAACCGAATTTTAAATTACTATATTACTACATTCTACATTCTACATTTTATATTCTTTATTTTTTATTCTTTATTTTTTCACGATATTTTTTTTGTTGTGTAATTTTTCGGGAACCGTTTCACTTCGGACTTCGTCGAATGTTAATGCCGGACGATAATTCGGATCGTTGCGGAATTTAGAGTGTAAACGTCCCCAATAAGACGGATGGAATTGACAGTTGATATCAAGCCAATTTGTTATCGTTAATTTTTCCGTTTCTGAAAGTTTCAAATCAACCGCTTTGGCATGAGCCGTAACTAAATCATTAGTGTAACGATTTATAACAGGATTATCACGCGTAGTTTGCTTCCGATTATAAATCAACGCCGCTAATGGACTCGATAAAGCACCAGTTTGATACGGCGGAATATATTCAATACCATTCATCGCTGCATCTTCATCCCGATACTTGCGATTACCAAGCAATTGATGCTCCGACTTGCTAAGCCGAATAAGCGAATTATACGACACACTAAATGTTGCCTGCGGCTCACCGCGTAAATCAAGTCCCGCTTTTATTTCTTCGGCACCGCCATGACATGTTACACAATGTTTATCAAGAATCGGTTGAATTTGGCGGTCATAATCGAACACAATCTTGGCTTCCGCTTGACCCAATTGCGCAACAGGAATCGACGCTTCACGAAGTATTCCTTTCGGGATAGCAGCAGTTTGCGGAGGCGTCATGTCTGGTGTTTCATGACAACCAACACAACTCCGTGTCTCACCCGGATTGTAATTGACAAAAGTCCGCTCCGTTTGAATCGCACAAAAATTCTTGTCCAAAGCCTGAAAATAAATTGCCTTTCCCGCCGGAACAAGAAAATGTGCACTCCCGTCTTCTTCAACCGGAACAACTCCATGTTGAACTTTAGCACTCAACATTCCGTTCCCCAAAGCACTGTGTGCATGAGTCGTTCCGGCATGATCGTCCCCGTAATTCTTGCGGGCTGACCACGGACGCGGTAACTGTTCAAGAATACGAATATATTTCACCTCGCCCCGCTTGACTTTTTCCATACCGACATAAATATCCGTAACAATACAACGTGCGAGTCCCTGCTCCGCTAGTTCCGCATCTACCGACATACCGGAAAGTTGTTGCACCGGCTTGCTGCGCGGAACAACCGGATAAGGATGCCAAAGCGATACGGTTGAGTCTTTGAGTAATATCGTTTCACGTCCGGATTCGTCAAGCAGCGCAAGATCGTAACCCGCCGGCTCCGACCAAATAAGACCCTTCGGTTTATGCGAAACAAGAAAAAGCTCAACAGAAATCGGATAAGGATTACGGAATAAACGACCCGGTTTACCAGTTGATTCGTGAATCCAATTACCTTTTTCATCTTTGAAATGAAAACCATTATGATGAAACGCCGCAACATCGCCGGTAATGTAACGCATGGCGTCGATACTCCGAATATTTTTCGCCGTGTCCACTAAAATTACTGTTCCAACCGCATTATTAGGACAACAATGAGAAGCACCAAGCATAACAATTTTATTCGGTTCATCAGGAATTGCTCTCGCTTGAATCATCGTTTCGGGAAACGAAATAGAATTACCATAGACTTCCGCAGAACCGGAACCGTCTGGATTCATACTCCAAAGAGCTTTAGCGTTGCCCGCAGATTTGTCAACATATTCCCAACGATGATACAAAATTCGTCCGTCGGAAAGAATGGTTGGAGTCGCTTCACTGAGTGCGCTTCGGCTTAACGGTCGTAAACAGGAACCGTCCGCATTCATTCTGTACAAATTTTTAACAGTAAAAGCGTCGCCGCTGTCGCAAAGAACTCCAAATTGACATCGTGTTGTTGCAAAAACAATTCCGCCGTCGGGAAGATAACACGGTTCCATATCATCGGTTCCGTGATGATAACCGCGGCGGTATTTCTTAACGAGTTCCGCTTCGTTTGATTCCGGCAACGTTAATTGCCGTAAACCTGAACCGTCAATTCCGGCTTCATAAATCCGATAACCATCGTCGGGACCTTTTTTGAAATCGAACACGATTTTTTTTGCATCAAACGATAAATCAAACCAACCGACAACACCGTTTCGTGTTAATTCCGGTACGATTTCGCGAACCTTACCGGTTTTCAAATTCAAAGCGCAAAGACCGCCGCCGGGCATCCAACGGCTATTGACATATTCCGTATAAATGTGATTACCGGTGTACGTAAAGCGTCGTATAAATAAAATCTCTTCGATTCCGCGATCAAGCAATTTTTGTGCGGTATCGGAATGAAATTGCAGAGCAGCTTCCGAAACCGGCGGAACTCTGGGAGCGGGCGGTGCAGACGGTGCTTTGGGAAAATTTTTCGTATATTCTTCAGTGCTAGGAAAAGAAACAGGAGTGTTACGGATTTGAAATGTTACCGTTCCGCGGCCTGAACCGCTGTCAAGACCGACTTTGGTTTCAAATCGTTTATATTTTCCGTCGAGTTTGAATTGAATTATTGATGGAGCGTGAGCCCAAAATCCAAACTTAAACGATTCACCTGCAATCGAGAGCAGTTTTCCTTGATGATTTTTGTCAACGAGTAAGTTTCCCCAACCGGTTTTAACTGCAACTGGTTTTAATTCTGTTAATCGAAGAGGTTTATTGTTTTGGTCGTACAAGATTGGTTCTGCCCAGATTGCCTGATCGCTATCGTAGGAATCGCCGCCGTAACCGGCAACAAGATAGAGATCATCGGCTCCGTTCAAATCAACCCGAAGTGTTTGCGCTTTTGTTGCGGGAATGATTAACTTGGTTTCTACTGTTTTAAATTCTTCAGCAATAATCGTATTAAAACCAAGAATTGCAAAAATGAGAGTTGCGAAAATATGTGTTGTGAAAATGTTTTTCATCAGGAATCTCCTCAAAAAAATTGATCATTTGATTAAATTTGACAACTTGTTTTTTTGGGTGTATTGCCAAAAATGGACAAGACGATTTTCATTCTACTGATTATGGTGTTTGTGTCAAGATCATTAAAAATGTAGGTATATATCAGTAGAATTTTTTCAAAGGTTTCAAATTTATTTTTCCCTAACCTTGTTTTTTATTTACCACAGAGAACACAGAGAAAGATGATTTTGTAATTTTAGATTTTATATTCGGGTAATATTTCTCAAAAATGTTTGTAGAGACACCAATGTCTTGTGTTTCTACGTTACGGCATAAGCTAACTATCAAGAAGTCCCGCAGGGACGACACGGTTATTTCAGATTTTACCCAAATCTCATATCTCAATAAAGTGTCGTCCCTGCGGGACTTGGATAAGTTATAGTGTTCCTTTATCCGTAAGCTAAAGCATACGGTTAATAAAGTTTTTTGGTGAATAGTCCCTAGCGGGACTTCTTGATAGTTAACTCCTTTTCGTGTATTTCGTGTTTAAATATTACAAAAAATTGAAAAACAATTATTCCACTGATATATTACAATTCATTTTTCATTACATTACTTGTGAGCCAATAATCAGATCGTCCTTTCGGGGTTGGTTTGATTAATACTTAAAATTACGTAATATAACGATGACTGCAAAAATTCAACTGATATATTACGAAACTTAAAATTCAACTTGATATGTTACGAAAGCGGCGTTCAAAATATTCTAAATAAATGTTACAAAAATTATTATTGTTATTTATATTTTTTTTGACGATTAAATCGGCATTATATTCTCAAGATATTGATCCGGAGCAAGTCCGATTTGCTATTGAGCAGGGCAAGCAATTTCTAAAAAATCGTCAGAAGTCCAACGGTAATTGGGAAGAGGCGTCTAGTGAGGAGCGTTGCGGTTCTACTGCGCTTGCGATAATTGCGTTAATTAGCTGCGGCGAGCCGCGTAATTCTGCAACGATACGTCGGGGTATGAATTTTCTCCGTGCTTTTGCAGGCAGTAAAGCAGGACGGAATTATTCGATTTCACTTCAGACAATGGCATTTTGTTTAGTTGATCCGGTCAAAGACAGGGCGTTGATTAGTCAGAATGTTAAGTTACTTGAGAAAAATCAGATTCATAAGCGAGGCAGTCCGCATGAGGGCGGTTGGGATTATACGCCCGGAAGTGAAAGGTCGGATTTATCTAATTCACAATTTTCGATTCTTGCACTCTATGAGGCAGAACGTGTCGGCGTGAAAGTTAATGATGATACTTGGCGGCGAGCGTACCGTTATTGGAGTGATACGCAAAATACCGGTTTTCCTTCAACTGGTTCGTGGGGATATGTTCCGTCTGATTCCGGCAAGGGATGTACAGATCATCGCGGCAGTATGACTTGTGCCGGATTAGCAAGTTTAATTATTACTTCGGGCGTACTTGAGAAAGGTGCAGCAACAGTCGAAGGTGAGAAAATAATTTGTTTTCGGCAGCATAATAAATCGGCTGCGGAAAAATTAAAATTAGGATTTAAGTGGATAGCTGATCATTTTACAGTATCAAAAAATCCGGGTGTTGAGGGGACGTATCTTTATTATTATCTTTATGCACTCGAGCGTGTCGGAAGGATGACCAATCAGCGGTTTATCGGAAATCACGATTGGTATCGCGAGGGAACGGACAAGTTATTACATCTGCGGGACAAACTGGATGGAAGTTGGCGTGAAGGACAATACATTGATTCGCAGACTTCAATGGCATTACTTTTTTTGTCGAAAGGCAGACGTCCCGTATTACTCGCAAAAATTCAGTACGGAGAAGGCGATTTGTGGAACTTACATCCAAACGACGCAAACAATTTAACTTTTCACGCCGAACAAAGATGGAACTTCGATCTAACTTGGCAAATCGTTGATATAAAACGAGCTAATGTCGATGATTTATTACAATCGCCGGTGCTTTATTTTTCGGGCAGTCATTCTCCGTTACCGTCGAATGATCATGAGATACGGTTACTCGTGCGTAATCTTCGCAGTTATCTTGATCAGGGCGGATTTATAATGGCGGACGCTCAATCGAATGACAAATCGTTTGATACAGGATTTCGTGAATTAATGCGAAGAGTATTACCTGAACCGGAATATCGTTTATCGCTTCTTGACAAATCTCATCCGATTTGGTCTGCGGACGTAGTGATAGAACCGGATCAGATTCGTCCAATTGAGGGAATAAATTTTGGATGTAGAACGAGTGTAGTTTACATTCCGCCTGTTCGGGATCAGTCCGGCAAGATTACTTTACCGTCGTTTTCGTGTTTGTGGGAGTTAGCGAAAATATTTCAGCGTGAAGGTGTGTATTCGGTTGGAGTTCAGCGTCAGGTTAATGCGGGGGTAGGAATGGGATTGAATATACTTGCGTATGCGACTAATCGTGAATTAAAAACGAAAGATCAAATGGCGCACGATTCAAGCAAAACTGATACGGAGAATGTACGGCGAGGACGAATTTTTGCGGCTGTGTTAGATCATGGAGGCGGAGCAGGTGTAGCACCGCGAGCTGTGCCGAATTTATTGAATTGGTCGGAATCGAATATCGGATTTCCAGTCGAATCGAAGGCAGAGTTAGTGAGTGTCGTAAGTAAAAAGTTTTATGATTATCCGATTTATTTTATGCACGGACGGAGCAAGTTCAATTTCACGAAAGAAGAGAGAGCAATTTTGAAAAAATATTTATTATCCGGCGGATTTTTGTACGTTAATTCAATCTGCTCAACGAAAGCGTTTACGGAATCTTTCCAGAATGAAATGAAAGAAATCTTTGAAGGTGAGACAATGATTCCGATACTGCCGGATGATGTTTTATTATCGAATCAATTTGGCGGATACGACATTAAAACACTAGAATTAAGAGTACCAGAACGAGTACCCGGCAAACCAATGACAACACAAAAACGTAATGTTGAACCGGAACTTTATGGAATCAAAATAAATGACAAATGGGTAGTAATTTTTTCGCCTAACGACATAAGCTGCGCAATTGAAAGTGCAGGAACTTTAGAATGCCGCGGATACACTAGAGATTCAGCGTTACGTTTATCGGTAAATGTGTTACTCTATGCGTTGGAAAAATAAATAGATGGAATTTCTAAAAACCTAATATAAAAATTTATCGTTAGAAGGAACGCGGTCGTCTCGACCGTATCTTTAGTTTTGTTTTTTGACAGGTTTTGTTTTTTTGACAGGTTTACAAGATTACAGGATTACAAGATTGACAGGATTTTTAAATGATAAATTAAAAGAATCAAAACTTGAAACCATCACTTAGTTGATTAGTGATTTAAACTTTAGAATCCGTGTTAATCTCCGCATGCGAACTAACCACTAACCACTAACCACTAACCACTAACAACTAACCGCTATCCTGTAATCCTGTCAAAAAAAATATTCCACTGATCTATTACGAAATTTCAAATTTGAAGAATAAATATTGTCCAATTTTATCTTCTGCCTCCGAATCCTCCGGTTCCGCCTCCTCGATTAAATCCGCCGGTTCCGAATCCGCTTGTTCCGCCGCCTCGATTAAATCCGCCGGTTCCGAATCCTCCGGTTCCGCCTCCTCGATTAAATCCGCCGGCACCGAATCCTCCGGTTCCGCCTCCTCGATTAAATCCGCCGCCGCCGAATCCTCCTCCTCCGGGCATTCCGCCGAATCCGCCGCCGCCGGGCATTCCGCCGAATCCTCCGCCGCCGAATCCTCTATTAAGTCCTCCCAAGTTACCTATTCCGAATCCTGTTGTGCCGAAACCTCTGGTGTTACCGAATCCCGTTTGTGTTGCTGTTGTCGAGAACGTTACATTCTCACCTGTTAAATTTGAAACCACTTGTTGCATCACATTTGCGGTAACATTTTTTAATTGTATTGTTTTAATATCAGTTATTGTCCGCATCGCTACTAAATCGCGATCTTCAACAAATTCTTTAACGTCATTAAATAAAGCCATCGGCGATGTAACAATTAACGAATTAGATCGATTATCTACTCCTAGTGTCATTGTTTCATCGTTACTGGTTGAGCGGCGTAGAAAGTCTAAAAACGTTGCAGTCGAATTTGTAGAAGCGCCGCTGCTTATCTTGCCTGAAAATGCCGTTTCTACAAGCGATTTCGCATCTTCCGCACGCATATATTTTAACTGAATCAATCGCGGACGCGGTCGATTTTCCGCTCTGCCGCCCGGTATATCAGCCTGATCAAGAACAACAAGTAAACGTTCTATCGTTTTATGGTCGATAAGATTCGCCTTGATCAAAAGTGTATTATTACGATTATCAACTGTAATATCAACTTGCCCCGTTTTCTCTATTGAGCCGCCCGATGAAAGAATCGAACCAATTAAACCTGAACGTAATTCACTTTGTTCGACGCTAATACTGTTATCAATCACGCCGTCAATGCCGACTTTAGGAGGTAACTTATTATCTAAAATTTTTATCAACATCGATGATACCGAATTAGCTTCCGCATGTTTCAAATAGTAAGCTACAAGTTGAACTTGTTTCAATATATCGTTGTCCGAAAGATGGCGAATCAACTCTTCCAATCGATTCAAAACATTAGGATCATCCGACGAAATTACTAATCCATCCGGTCCCGAAGCGATTAATACCGGCGAATTTGTTACAGATGCAGGAGCTGTTGCAGGTGTAGAATTTATTGAATTTGTAGTATTAGAATTAGTATTAGTATTAATATTAGTATCTACTGCCGTTGGACTGTTCTCGAAATTATTGTTACGATTATTATTATTCGGCACTTTCGAGTTTAACGGAGTCCTCGCCGGTATTGGATTCTGCTTTGCCGCCTGATTTAATTCTACCTGACGTAATTCCATCAAGGCGTTAATTCGTCTTTGCAGCTCATCGACTTGACGTCTTAACTCGATTACTTCTTGCGATTCAGATTTTGTACTCGAACTCGAATTTACATTTGTTTCTGTTCTTGCTTGAATCGGCTGATAATTCGGCATTAATTCTTCGGCTCCCGAAAATTGAACTTGTCGGTAAATTAATTTGTTTGAATTTGAGAAAATCGGCAGTTGAAATTTCGCTTTAACGGCAGACGAATTATTTGTAATCTGTTTTATTTGTATTGAATCAAAATTATTGTTGCGGGTTATTGGCGTTTTTTCGAGAGTTTTATCGATCAAGTCATCAATATTTTCGGTGTTGTTATTGTTTTCGTTAGGTTTGTTGTTAGGTTTTTCGTTAGGTTTTTGTTCTTGGATTGGCGGAGTTTGGGGTTTATTTTTTTCTCTCAAGTCGTATGTAGTTTTTGATGGTATAGCAGAGTTTGGAACGATAATTTTCAATTCATTTTGTTCTAATTTTGGCCATACTTCTTGTAATTTTTCGAGAACCAATTCTACGGTAGCGGGCGACATTTGTATATTTCTGACTTTTGACGAGTATTGTGCTTTTATAAATTCGGGGTCTTCGCCTAATTTTTCTAGTAAAATTCTTATTTCTCTAATTTGAGATTTTGTTCCTCTTACTATTATTCTTCGTCCGATAACGTCGGCTTCGACAGTTGGATTAGGTGCGCCTTGAATTTGATTTATAGCCGTATTTACATTTTGTCTTGCTGCGTTGGGTTGATTTCCTGCTCTGTTGCCCGCCGGAGTTCTAGGCGGTTGCGGCTGATTGACTTGCGTTGGCATTGGCTGATTAGCAGGATTAGCCGGATTAACTGCGGCAGGTTGATTAGCATTAGCAGCCGAAGTTGAAACGGGCGTTGATGTTGCAAAGAATTTTTTGATTGCATCGACTGCCGCTAAAGGATTAAGACGCCGTAAAGGTATAACTTCGATTATGGGCAAGTTGATTTGCATTTGGTTGATTACTTCTATTATCATCGAGTGTTCGGCGGGACGTGCGAGTGCTGCGATTCCTCCGGTTTTAGGGTCGATTGAAAGGCGGACTTCCGTTTTACCGGCAAGCAATGTTTGAAGCACGAGAAGAGTTGTTGTCGGGTCAGCTCCTTTGGGATCGTGTGAATGAAATTGCGGTTTTTCAAATGATTCACCTGTACCGAATGATTCATCGATTGATTTGATCATTGTTTTAGCTCGTTCAATCATATCGCCGCGGCCGGAAACAAGAATTTTTGTACCTGTTGAATCGATTATAGTGCGTAGTGTAGAACTAATATCTTCTGTTCCGATTAAACGTTGCATTATTGTCAATGCTTCGTCGGCAGGCAGATTTTCTACTTCGATTACGTGAATTGAACCGTAGCCGTTTGTGTTATCAGGATCGTCAATTTGTTGAATTATTTTACGGATTGCACGAAGTGTTCCGCCTGTTTCTGTAATTACAATATGACGTGATGTCGGTAATGCAACAATACTGCCTTGCGGTCCGAGTAATTTTTCGACTTCGTTTTGAATTACGTCCGGTGTAGTGCGAAGGAGTGGAAATACGCAACGGCAAATTTCATATTTACCGCGGCTATCGAGTTCGTTTGGTGTTATCGGGTCGAGAATTATAGGCGGGATACCGTCTGCAAGGTTGATAATAAAAAGGGTCTGACCTTTTCTTATCATCGTGTATTCTTTAAACAGCAAATATGAATTTAGAATATCGAGTGCTTCCATTGGAGTGTAATATTTATTGTCTGTCAAATTGAGCGTACCTGTAGGGACATTATCAACTTGCAGCGACAATTCAGCTTGTTCTGCAAACCAACTAATAACATCTTTCCAAGCTGCGTACTTAAAATTGAATCTTAACCGATTTTCTGTAACGTTAATTCCCGCAGCCGCCGGAACCGGATTAAAATTAGAATTAGAATTAGGATTAGAATTAGGCGGAATAGTCAGACTTGTCGGAAGCGGCGGATTAGGTTGAAGATTTTCCGTAACGTTAATTCCCGTAATCGGCGGAGCTGAATTAGGATTAGGCGGACTTATCGGATTTATCGGATTAGTCGGATTAGGTTGAATATTTTCTGTAACGTTAATTCCCGTAATCGGCGGAGCTGAATTAGGATTAGGCGGATTTATCGGATTAGTCGGATTAGGTAGAATATTTTCTTGCTTATTATTGATTTGATCGAGATTATCTAAGTTCGGAGTTGGAGTCGGAGTCGGCGGCGGTATTGGAATTGAAATCGGCGTCGGCGTTGAAATCGGTGTCGGTGTTGGAGTTGGAGTCGGAGTCGGAATCGGAGTTGGTGTTGAAATCGGCGTTGGCGTTGGTGTTGAAATCGGTGTCGGTGTTGAAGTTGGTGTTGGAGTCGGTGTTGGAGTCGGAGTCGGCGTTGGCGTTGGCGTTGGTGTTGTTGGAGTTGGAGTTGGTTCAATTTTTTTATCTGATTCGTCATCTTGTGTGATTATCATTGTCAAAGTGTAAACGGAAGCGAATCGAAATATTTTAGAAAAAGAAAAGAAAGGAGAATCTTGTTGAACGGGCGAAATTTGATTTACAGGTGAAGTTTGATTGACAGGTGAAGTTGTATCGATTGGCGAAGATGTATCAATAGTATCGGGTATTGATTTCGGTTTTATTGTGATTTTTTCTTTTACGATTTCTTTTTCTTTGTTTGAATTGTTGTTTGATTCTATGCTGGAATTTAATTCGGAGTTGGTTGAATTTGAGTTTTGATTTTGTAATTTCGGTGTAGATTCTAATTTATTATTTGGGGTAGAGTTTTCCAAAACTGTATCGGCAGCGGAATTTGAATTTATTGAAAGTTGTTTATCATTATCAAGTTCAGAATCATTAGACTTTGAATTTGAATTTAATTTTGAATTTGAATTTGAGTCTGAATTTGAATTTGAGTCTGAATCTAATTTATCTGATTTTGCAGTAGTTTCGGCAGATGAATTATTGGCAGAGTTTAAGGAAGATGAGTTTAAAGATTTAGTAGGATTTAAGTTTGAAGTTGTAGTATTGGCTTGATGTTGATCTGTAGTATCTGTAGTATTTGTAGTATTTTCGGCGGGAGTATTTGATTCATTGGGTGATAGATTTGCGGCAGTCTGTCTGCAAGAGACTGAGCCGAAAACGAGGAAAGTTGAAATTAAAATTGAACAGACGAGTAATTTAAGTTTTTTAGGTGTCATGTTTTAAAATAATGTTAAGTGTTGAAGTTAGTGTACAAATTACACTTTAAAATTCGTTTTTAATTTTTTGTAATTGAAAATATTGTCAATAAACGTTGCAATAATTTTTAGTAATACAACTTGTTTTTGAGTCAAAAATGCGCTAATGCTGATTACCCTTTAAGGGCGAGTTTAGTTTAAAACGAAAATCGAAATTTAAAGTGTAGTGAGTATAGTAAAGGCGTTTACCGATATTTTGTTGACTATTTTTGATTTACATATTTAGTTTATTTATGATTCAATATTTTTCAAGATGAGCCGCCGATCAAATATGTTTTGTTTGATAGGAATTTGTGATTCCGTGAAGTTTTAACTTTTATTTTCCGATATGCCAATAGTCTGCCGATGTGCTAGGTTACCGGTGTTGAGTAACGATAATTTATTTTGGCGGTGTTTCTAAAAAATTTAATTTTAGTCAGACTTTGGTGAAATATGACCAAAAAAGTGATTAAACTGTTTTTGATTGAGTTGGTAACGGTCTAATAATTTGTTTTTTTTTAATATTGGACGTAAATTGTATATCGGCTATTAGAGATAAGATTTTTTGTAATATTTTAGTGGAATATTTGTTTTTTGTTTTTTGACAGGATTGGTTAGTGGTTAGTGGTTAGTGGTCAGTGGTTAGTTCGCATGCGGAGATTAGTACCGGTTATAAGTTCGAATCACTAAAATCATAAACTTTAATCTTTAACTTTAATCTTTAACATCTAAATTCAAATCACTAATCACTAATCACTAATCACTAACCACTAACCGCTAACCGCTATGTTGAATTTGTCATCGATATCATCTTTTTTAGTTGAAGAAAGAGTATATTCGTTATCGGAGGCGGCGGCGTATTGTCGGCGTAAAACTTGGGGACATTATGAAAATTTTAGCGTAGCAAGTTTTTTGTTACCGAGAGAATTACGTGTGCCGATGGAAGCCGTTTACTCATACTGCCGGCACGCAGACGATTTGGGTGATGAAAATGACGGTTCTGAAATTGCCCGTATGCAATCTATTGAAAAATTAAATCAGTGGGAGCGGGAGTTAAATTTATGTTTTGATTATGCGCAATCGGATTTAAACGAGTTACCGATAATGCATCCGATTTTTGTTGCGTTAATTGATGTAATTCGCAAATTTCATTTATCTAAAGAGCCTTTTACCGATCTTTTAATTGCTTTTAGGCAGGATCAAATAAAACGGCGGTATGAATCAACAGATGAGTTATTATCTTATTGTTGTAATTCAGCGAATCCGGTTGGCAGGATAGTTTTACATCTTGCTTTTGTTGTTGAGAAACAAAGGATGGCAGGGGTGAAAACGAGTGTCGAGTTATCTTCTGACATTGCTGATAGTAGCGGCGAAATTAGAATCAGTCAGGAGGTATTGACTTTATCTGATTATATTTGTACGGGATTACAGTTAGCGAATTTTTGGCAAGATATTAAACGGGATTTAGCAATTGGGCGTTGTTATATTCCCAGAGACGTAGCGTCGAAATATGGAGTTGACATTGAAAATTTGGGTTATGATACTGAATTTCGTTTAATGATGAAAGAACTTGTAGAAGACGCAAGAGAAAAAATTTTAGCTGGACTTCCATTACTTTCCGAGGTACCGAAGTTAATAAAATTTAATATTTCGTTAATTATCAGGGGA
This sequence comes from Planctomycetaceae bacterium, assembly GCA_031278315.1. GTDB lineage: Bacteria > Planctomycetota > Planctomycetia > Pirellulales > Thermoguttaceae > WRKP01. Next base: position 21,972 of record JAITKS010000433.1, read on the forward strand.
GGTTTAGCAATTCTTGATGGGATAAAAAAAATCGAGTACAACGTATTGAATCAGCGTCCGATTGTTTCAGGATTAAAAAAGCTAACCATAGCTTTCAAAGCGTTCTTTAGTGGTTAGTGGTCAGTGGTCAGTGGTGAGTGGTCAGTTCGCATGTGGAGATTATCACCAATCACAATTTCGAATCATTAAATCACTAACCATTATTTTGTTTTATTAACCACAGAGACCACAGAGAACACAGAGAAAGAAGATTTTGTAATTTTGTAATATATCGTGTAATAATTTATTTTTTTTGCGGGAACGCGGACGTCTTGACCGCATCTTTAGTTTTGTTTTTTTGACAGGATTACGGGATGACAGGATTTTTAAATAATAAATTAAAAGAATCAAAACTTGCAACCATAGTGATTTGAACTTTAGTAATCCGTTCAACTCTCCGCATGCGGGCTAACTGCTAATCATTAGCTGCTAGAAACGAAGTCTTGTAATTCTTTTTTTGAGTTATAAAATATTCACCTGCTTTGTTTGTTGCTTAATTAACAACTCGAATTGATAAGATGAATACTTTTAGCTGATAATAAATTTGTTATTTGCTTCTTTTTATTTTTAAGTCAATTCTGATAACGTTGGACTATAGTAACAACTGGTCGAAAATTAAAGTTTGATTGAATCAGATTTGATTCTGTAACTTTATTTCATTGTGGATGTTGTTCGGCTTGCGATTTGTTCTTAACTATATTTCAGGCGGCGGCGAAAGAACTATCCATTAAAAAACGTTTACCAATTTAAGGTAAACAAACACACGTCAACCGAAATTTCAAATGTGAACCGTTATAATTTTTAATCATAACTTTACACATTAGAAATCGGTAATTTATCGGATCGTACTAATAAATTCGGCAAATTAAGAGATCATTATTTCGACAAGTTTCGAGTTTCCGCGTTATTCAATTAGGTCGAATTATGTCGAATTATGCCGAATTATGCCGAATTATAATTATGCCGAATTTTAAGTACGATAAATTTCAAATTTTCACATTAAGGAGAAAAATTTATGTCGGATAAAAAAATTAACGTAGCAATGATTGGTCAAGGTTTTATGGGTCGATCGCACTCTAATGCTTGGTGTCAAGTGAACAAATTCTTTGAACCGCCAATTAATTCTGTACTTCATACCGTTTATGGAATGGAAGCTGAAAAACCCAATATTTTTGCTGCAAAATGGGGTTGGCTTAACTCTTCTACAGATTGGGAAACACTTGTCAAATCACCTGAAATAGGATTAGTTGACATTGTAACGCCTAATTTTATGCATGCTCCTCCTGCCAAAGCAGCAGTTGCGGCAGGCAAACCTTGCTCTTGCGAAAAACCAATTGCAGCAACATTAACCGAAGCACGTGAAATGGCAGAAGCTGCCAAAAAAGCTAAAGTTGATACTTTCGTTTGGTTTGTTTATCGCCGCGCTCCAGCGGTTGCTTTTGCACATCAATTAGTAAAAGACGGTGCAATAGGTGAAATCAGACATATTCGTGCCGTTTATCTTCAAGATTGGGCAGATGAATCCGTACCTTTCGCATGGCGTTTCAAGAAGGAACTCGCAGGGTCCGGAGCACACGGAGACTTAAACGCTCACATCGTTGACATGACAAGATTTGTCGCCGGACTAGAAATCGATACCGTTTGCGGTGCTGTCGCTGAAACTTTTGTAAAGAAAAGAAAAATTATAGAACAAGATTCAGGAGGCGGAATCGTTACAGATGAAAAATTAAGATACATGAAAGAAGAAGCCGGAAGTACAAAATTAGGCGATGTTACGGTCGATGATACGGTACTGTTTCTCGTAAAATACAATAATGGCGCTGTAGGTTCGTATGAAGCAGCAAGACAAGCAACAGGAAATCAAAACCTAAATGGATTTGAAATAAATGGTACGAAAGGTTCTATAAAATTTAATTTTGAAGACATGAATCATCTTCAATATTATGACGCTACTCGTCCGAGAGCTGTACAAGGTTGGACTACAATTATGTGTACGCATGGCGGTTCGCATCCATACGCCGCAAACTATTGGCCCGACGCACATCTAATCGGATATGAACACGGATTTACGAGCATGGCTTATGATATTCTACTAAAATTAGACGGCAAAACGCCGACAATTCCATTACCGGATTTCAACGACGCTTATCAAACGCAACGTGTACTCGAAGCGGCACTAGTCGCCGCAAACGAAAAACGATGGGTAAAACTCGACGAAATAAAATAACTTGCAAAGTAATATTTCAGTGGAATTTTTTCGCAGCAGTTTATTTTGATATTGTGGTGTTTAATTTTTTTAACACGAAACACACGAAAGTACACGAAAAACACGAAAGTTTCTTTTAGATAATTTTCGTGTATTTTGTGTATTTCGTGATCTCAAAAAAACCAAAAATTCCGCTGATATATACATACCATTCTTACTTTCTAATTCGTCAGCAACAAAACAATTTTAATTATGAGTTACAATATCCCTCAAGATCAAATTCAGGAACTTCAAAAGCAGTATTACAAGAATCGCGGTCATCGTTTTGTGAATCGTATTCGTGTAGTGATTGCGTTTGCTCGCGGATATATTGTTTCAGATCTTGCTTTAATTTTTATGCTTGACGATGATACGATACGTCGTTATTTTCGCTTGTTATAATGAAGGCGGTATCGATGGTCTTTTGGAAAATCACTACAAGGGTCGCCCATCTTATTTGACAGACGAGCAGAAGGAAAAATTGAAAGAACATCTCCGTCAAAATATTTATCTTGATGTCAAATCGATAGTAGAATATGTCAATGCTGCATTCAACGTGAAGTATTCAATACCCGGTATGACCAAGTTGCTGCATGAATTAAATTTTGTGTACAAGAAGCCCAATATTCACCCCAGTGGAGCGGATTCAGAAGCCCAACGAAAGTGGGTTCGCAATTACAGAAAACTCCGCAGAAATGCTGGTAAAAACGATGTTTTTTATTTTGTTGACGGCGTCCATCCGCAACACAATAGTATGCCTTCTTATGGTTGGATTGAAAAGGGAACCGATGCAGTGATATTGACCAATTCCGGTCGTCAACGAATCAACATTAACGGTGCATTGGATATTGATACTCATACTGTTGAAGTGGTCATTAGTCCATCGGTCAATAGTGAATCGGTGAAGCGTTTGATGGACAAATTGATAGAGAATAATCCTGAAGCAAAGACAATTTATATGATACTTGACAATGCGAGATATTATCATAGTAAGGAAGTGGAAGAGTATCGCAAAAAATTGGGAAAAATAATATTCGTTTTTCTGCCTCCGTATTCGCCAAATCTGAATATTGTCGAAAGAATTTGGAAATTTTTCAAAAAGAAAATCCTGTACAATA
>JAITKS010000462.1 GCA_031278315.1 Planctomycetaceae bacterium
CACTGATATATTTCATCTTATTAGTTCTTTGCTTTGGAAAAAACTCTTTTATAAAGACTCATAAGTAATTCTTTGATTGTGTGTTTTTCTGTTTTATCAAAACCGAACAATATCACAAATAACCCATAACTTACAGCACTTAATAATCCTACTAGAAATAATATTCTATATTCTGGAATAAGAATCTTTTGCGAAATTATATACGGAATAACAAATCCTAATAACGAAATCAACATATATCGAAGAATATTAAAATAAAAATTAAATAAACTCGTTTGCCTAATTCTCGAAACATAAATCGGAATAATAATTCCTCGTACCGGTATCGATACTAATAAATACCCTAAAGCAACTCCAGTTATTCCCCACCCTAACTTTACAAAAATAATCATCATGAAAACCTGAATAAATGCAGCAACTAAATTACAATACGCTAATAAACGATGCCTAGCTACCGCAAATAAAAACTTTGTATTCGGTGCAAAAGAAAAAATAATCCAATGCTCTAACGCAATAATAACTAAACTATCATACGCAACCAAAAAACTCTCACCTACCCATCTGCAAATAAAACACGGCGACCAAACAATAATCCCAAAAAACATAAAACTCGCACTATACGTACATAATTTATAAGCTAATTTCATTGAATCATCTATCATCTTCTTTTCATTATTCGCATGCAAATAAGTCAACCACGATACAAGCCAGCCCCCGCTAATCGACTGCATTAACGATGTAAATAATTCACTAAGCTTAACCGTTACCGCAATAAACGGCGCAGCTAACTCAACCGAAATCATTATCCCAATGACAAAAATTCCGCTGCGAGTCGCTATCATGTCGCCAATAAAAACAATAAATGTCGAAAACGCAAAACTAAATAATTTACGAATCCACTCTATATTAAATAATAACCGCGAAATAATAAATTCAGGAAACACATACTTCGCTAGCCAAAACATCAAGAATATGTTAAATACAGATATCCCCAAATTAATAAACGAAATCGAATACAACCGACCCCCGCAATAAACAACCGCAAATGTCAACATTACCCAAACTAATCTAATAAATATATCGCGCGAACTCGTTAAATGCTGATTCATCGTGCCGTTCACAATTCCAAAAAAAACTTTAGCTCCAAAATTCAATTCAAACGCTAACCCATTGATCAACATTAAATGAAAAAATAACGTCCTGTCCGCCATGCCGGGATAAATAAAATAAATTCCTAACGCAATTAAAATAATACATATCATCCCCACAACACTTAACAACAAAAAAATAAAAAACGCAGTATTAGCAATCTCAAGACATTCTTTCTTTTCATTTCGCGAATAATGTAACGTAAAGAATCGCGAAACAGCAGAATCAATCCCTAAATCTAAAACCGCAAAGCAGCCGACAAACGTCGCTATTATTTCGTTAATTCCATAATACCGCACACCTAAAGACTCTACAAGAAACGGAGTCAGAGATAATCCAACAATAATACCAATACAAAGATTAATTATGTTCAATCCCGCACCGCCCAAAAGACTCGTAATATGTTTTTTCGATTCGTTAGTTGCCGTCATAAAAACTCAAATTTATTTTAGTGAATAAATTTTATCATAAGAAATATTGTCAGGTCTGAAACGTTCTGTTACCTGACAATTGTACAACAACGAAAAACCAAGTTCCTCGAGTACATGATGCAAAGTTGCATGCCGATAAACTATAATAATTTTACGCGGTTTGCGTTTTGCAGAATCAATAATATTCAATGCGTATTGTTTCAATACAACCTCTGGAAACGGATTGAACAGAAAAAATAAATTGAAATAATCAAGTTCTTCAGTTAAAGTTGCAGCATTAGCTTGATATAGTCTTGTACTTTCTCTTTCTCTGCCTAGTATTTTCAGATTTTTACAGCAAATTTCATACATCGGTTCAGACAATTCAACACCTCTGACTATTGGAATACCAATTTTCATCGCTTCAATTAAAGTTGCACCTTTGCCGCGTCCTGCGTCGAAAAAAGCCGTCTGATCAATAGGCAAATATTCGCGATCAACTTTTCGCATTATAAATTGAAATTCTTTTATCGGTGAAGGTCTGTATGTATAACCGATATCAAATCCGAAACTCGGATCACGAAAATCAGAAAAATCGCAACCTCGCCATTTCAGTATTGTATTTTTGGTTCGCCAATAAATTCTTTTGGGAATATTGGTGATGAAATAAAGTATTTTGTTCACAAATTTCGATTTAATGTTCATAAGATTTAGTTTTAGTTTGAGTTTTTGTTGATGTATGTAGTTATGTCGGTTATTAGTTTTTCGGTCAGCAAGATGAAATTTTTATTTTTGTGAAGTACATTTTCTAAATTTCCTGCTTTGGCTTCCGCTTCTAACTCGGCGGCTAGTTGACCGATATTATCGGCACCTATATTTAAGCTACTTCCTTTAATACCATGAATTGCAGTCGCATAATCTTTTAGATTTTCTGCCGCCGGCATTCTTATAACATCTAAAATTTCCGGAGTCGATTCGACATAAATTTTCAAAATTTCGATGTAAATCGATACATTACCGCCGATACGATTTAATCCAGTTTTAATATCCAACCCGTGAACTTCATTTATATCAGTTACGGTATTTTCATTACTAGAGCTGTTCTGAATTTTCTTATTACTCGATAAATTGTTATTTTCGTTTTCGTTTACATCTGGTTCGATAATTACATGTTTGTTTTCGGGTATCCATTTTATCAACATTGCTTCCAATTTTACCGGATCAATCGGTTTCGATAAGAAATCATTCATTTCATTTTCTAGAAACATTTCTTTCACACCTAAAACGGCATTTGCGGTCAATGCGATAATTGGAATTTTTTCACAATTGGGTAAATTCCGTATCATTGCGGTTGTTTCTACTCCGTCCATTATCGGCATCATGTGGTCCATGAAAATAATATCGTAACGATAATTCTGTACCATTTGAATTGCTTTAATTCCGCTCTCGCAAATATCAACTTGCATTTTGTACGGAATCAATAATCCTTGTGCGACTTTCAAATTTGTAATTATGTCGTCAACAATTAATATTCTTGCGTCGGGAGCTGTAAATTTGACAGTCATTTCATTTTGACGATACGGCGATACTTCACCCGAAATTTTATTAAAAATTCCCGCTAATAACGATGTATAAATCGGCAATTGAATATGAGAATATTTTTTATGACCGAAAAAATTTCTTCTTTCAACCATTACCACTGCTTCCGGTTTATTGACCTTACAAATCATTTCTATCGAATTTATAGCGGATTCTAAAACGGATTCTGCAATAAATACATAATCATAAGTTCCGTTTTTTAATTCGAGATCGAAAGCTCTTTTTTCTGAAACCAATCGATATTTTAATTTCAACGAATCAAACGCAGCACGGCAAAATGATGCGTGCATAATTCTTGGTTCAAAAATTAGTGTAACTGTATTTTTATAATTATCAATATGTGCAAACGGTTCATATTTTTTAAAGCTTTGTTTTAATGTAACGGTAAATGTACTTCCGACTCCGTATTCACTTTGTACAGTAATATCGCCTCCCATTAGAATCGCCAGATTTCTTGCAATCGATAATCCTAATCCCGTGCCGACTATCCACTTGTTCGCAACTTTGTCGAATTGTGTGAAATTACTAAACAATTTATTCATATTCTCCGGCTGAATACCGATTCCCGTATCAGTAATATCGAAAGTTAGTAAAACATCTTGACCGGTAATTTGACCCCGCACAGTCAATGTTGTAAAACCTGCACGTGTATATTTGACCGCATTGCTCAACAAATTCAACAGAATTTGTCTCAACCTGATTTCATCTCCGAGCATAATATTCGGAATAGTACAATCAATATCAATGAAAAAATCAACTGTACTTTCAACCAGCCGTGTCCGTATAATTCCGATGACGTCATAAATCAACGAGTGTAATCTATACTCATCTTCTACTATTTCTAACTTTCCCGATTCAATTTTAGAAAAATCGAGAATGTCATTTATAATCGACAAAAGATTATTACCTGCTTGTCTTATATTTTTTACCATTTCATAAGCGGTATCAGGAATTTCCTCCCGCAGTGCGAGTTCCGCCATGCCGATAATTGCATTCATCGGAGTACGTATTTCATGACTCATATTTGCAAGAAAAGAACTCTTCGTTTTATTTGCAGCTACCGCTTGTTCTTTTGCAGCAAGAAGTTCCGTTACGTCATGACAAATTATAACCGCACCGTCGATTTCCGATTTATGTTTTTCGCTCTCGAAATCAATTAAAGATAAAAAATTATGATACTCATTTGCACTTGCAAACATCGGCGTAATATTCAACACATAATTTCTTTTTTGATTTTCTTCGTGTCCCCAATTTGTGTAAATCGAAGTTTTCACTTTGCTTTTTTGTCTTACCGATTCTTCAAGCGCATTCATCAACGCCGAATATTCAGGTAAACTGAAAATTTCATCAAACTTATAAAGCTTCAATTCCTCAAACGAACTGAATTTTTGTAACGATAAAAAAGAGTTCGTACAATAAACGAAATTGCCGTCCGCATCGATCATCAGAATAACATTCGGACAATTTTTTAACATTAGGTCAAGATACTTTCCCTGCCGGACTTGTTCCGCTTTTAATTCAGCGTTCAAATCAAGATTTTCATGAGTTGTTGCATTACTACGGGCAATCAAATTTCGCAATCGATTAATTTCACGATTCAAACGCTTATTCTCTCGCTCAAGTAAAACTATTTCGTCCGTAGATTTATTGGTAATGATATTACTCAACATCGCCTCTCAATTTTACGTTACAATAATGTTTTTTTAATGTTTTTTTACAGTATATTATTTTTTTCAATTTATATTTTCCAATATATCCAACACGTTTTTTTGAGAATAGAATCCGCGCAAGACAACCGGTTTCGATAGATTTTTTGGATCGAAAAATGCAAGAACCGGAACTTGACCCGGTCCAAGTTTATGTAAAAATTCTGTAGCTTCATTTTCACGAGTACAATCTGCAACCAAAAACGTTACATTCTTTTCAGCAATAGTTTTTTTGACTTTCTCTGAATTTAATACTGTTGCTTCCAATACTTTACACGTAACACACCAATCAGCCGTGAAATCAACAATAACATAACTTCCCGAAGAAATTGCATTTTCATAATTTTCTAAAGTGAACGGTTTCTCTTTGCCTCCGCTTAATCTTGCACGCATCGCAGATTGTAACGTGTACGGATTATCGAGAATTGTAAAATCATACGAAAAAAATACCGTTACCGTAATCACCGCTATTGACACAATCCGCGCTGTTATCCGTTTGCGAAAATTCGTTACATATTCTTGTCTGCCTATCAACCAACACGCAAACCAAACCGCAAATAATAATGTAATCGTCGATAATAATTGTTCAACTCGCACGAAATACAAAATCCACACAACTGCAATCAAAAGACAAAATCCCATCGTCTTTCTGAATGTGTCCATCCATTGACCGGGTTTCGGTAGAAATCGTAACAATTCAGGAAACGCGCCAATCAAAAGATAAGGCGACGCCATCCCTAATCCGATTACTACATAAATCAAAAAAACCATCGGCGTATTGCCGATTCTGATTTGCTCATCTGTCCATGTTATTGCTGTACTCAATAGCGGTGCGCCGCACGGAACCGCTAATAATGTCGTAATAATTCCCTTACAAAACGCTCCGCCGAAACCCTCCCGTGTCATTAGTTTTACCGATGTCTCGCCGCCTACAAAAGAAGGTACCGCAATTTCCCACAATCCCATTAAACTCAACGCCATCGCAAAAACTATTACTGCCATCACAATACTAAATAACTCAAATGTAAATAATTTACTCAACCCATAATTTAAAATTGCAAGCACAATAAATACCGAAAGTAAACCCAACGAATAAGAAAAATTTATTAAAAACGCACGCAGCCGGCTCTTGCCCGCTTGCTCAAAAAACGAAAGAATTTTTAATCCAATCACCGGTAAAACACACGGCATAAAATTCAAAATCACACCGCCTAAAAAAGCATAAACTAAAAGCATCGCCATCCCCGAAACTTGCACACTCTCTTGAGGAATATAATTTTCCGGTAAAGAAAAATTCGACTTCTCACTAACTCGAAATATAAACTGCTCGTCAAGTTCAGCAGCAGATTCAGACAAAATTTTCTCAACGTTAAGAGATGAATCAAATTTCGCAACAAACGGCTTCGTAATCGGCATACACGATTCACGGCATATCTGACCATTGTAAGTTAATTTTATTTCCGCGTCCGGCGGTAACGATTTATTGAAACGAAAAATCCACGTTACAGACTTCTCATGATGCTGCTCGTTTAGATTAAATACCTCTTCATACTTTAACTTCGGCGGTGCCGCCGGTCTGATATCAATAAGAGATTCAGCGATTTCTTTAGAATCGAAATTAAATGTACTACGCATCGAACCGCCCGCAGGCTGCGTAACCGAAAACGTATGATAACCGTCAGGAATACTCGCCTTAACAACAAAATACTTACCAGAATACGACGCTGATAAAGTAAGTCCGCCTCGTACCGGCACCGGTTTTATTTTGCTGTCAAATAAACCGCTGTCGAGTTCTTTGTAATATTGATCAATAGATTCAAACTGCGCATAAATAATATTATCTTGAAAAATATTATCTCGAAAAATACCAGCTTGAAAAACATGAATAACTTGCAATAAAAAATAAACAAAAGTAAATATAACAATTCTCAATATTATTTTTTTTAACATTTTTTAACTACTCTTATTTTAATTTTCGGTTGAACTTGCTTGCTTATCAATTGAACAAGCAAAATTATTACGATCTTGTATCTTCGGAATTTCCGATGATAGATTTTTTGTAATCTATCCGTGAAATAATTGTTTTCGTTTTTTTGGTTGTTTACGAATTTTAAATTATCAATCACATATCTGTTAAGTCCCGCAGAGACGACACTTAGTTAGCTCTTGTTCGTGTATTTCGTGTTTAAAAATTACAAAAAATTTGAAAAACAATTATTACACTAAATATATTACAAAATTTTATCTGAATAATTACAATTTTTCTATTCAGGTAAAGTGAAATTTTGTACGAACAATTTACACGAAAAATTTCAACCTACAACGGCAATTTGATTATCACT
>JAITKS010000123.1 GCA_031278315.1 Planctomycetaceae bacterium
CCCCGATGGGGCGGGTTATAATCCTGTTGCCCTTTCAGGGCGATTCTAGTTTTATACGTGAACGGTCACCTTTTTCGTTACAAAAAATAATACCGAATTTTAAAGGACAATGAGTATATTTCAAATTTAATATAACATTAATAAATTCTTAATACGTTCTTAAAATGATTTAATTACAATACCGCAAACATAACAAAGAATCCAAAGAATCAATAATCGAATAATGATTTTTGGTTTGTTGCTGAAATAGAAAAGTTCGTTACTTTTCTTGATGTTTTTCGATAGTGATGTTTAACTGTCAAAAAATAACAAATCTTTGTTAAGTTTAATTGCGGTAATTTAGGAGTCTATTGTACAAGCAGTTTTTGTACAAGTAAATTGAACCGCATAACAAAATCACTCACAATTCCAAAAAGGAGAATAAAAATGGAAAAGACAATTCAAATGTCAAACGTTTCTCTCGTTCAATTTGATGCGGTTATTGAAAATACATCAAATACGAATACAAATAAAGATACAGATAAAATTAAATTAGATCAACATGAGAAACGTTATCTGTCTGAAAATATTTCTTCCGGCGAGATTTTTCGTAACGATAATTCTCATCGGATTAATTTCAAACCATCTCTTGAAATGCTTGGTTTATTTGGTTTCACGCTTATTGAACTTCTGGTCGTGATTGCGATCATTGGAATTTTGATAGCGTTACTTTTACCAGCGGTTCAAGCTGCACGCGAAGCAGCTCGCCGGATGCAATGTTCCAACAACATGAAACAATGGGTTCTTGCAGCTCACAATCATCATGATTCTAAAGATTACTTACCTGCAATACAAACGGGCGGCGAAACAGTCCGCAATGCAACAAACAATAACTGTAATCGATTCGGTGTACATTATGCGCTGCTGCCGTTTTTTGAACATCAAGCATACCGCGATGCTATCGATAATCATGCAACTGCACCATGGTTACCAAGCACTTCTGATATACGTACAATTCCTATAAATATCCTTCTTTGTCCATCTGATAATAATAATAGTACAATTGCAATGATTGGTACGGCACTTAATCATCAAGCTGCTAAATCTAATATTGTAGTTAGTCATGCTGACGGTATTGCTCGATTACAACAGAATGATTCTAATCGGCAATGGTCTTGGAACAGCACATTAAATCGTGCCGAATTGACATCGCGAACTCAAGGCGAAGGCGACTTAACACATCGTGCTATTTTCTATTACACGCGCCGAACTAACTTGGGAGAAATAACCGACGGTACTTCTAATACAGTTTTAATAAGCGAAAGCGTTACCGGTACTAGGCAATCGATAAAAGTTAAAGGCGGAGTTGTCGTTGTTTCTGACTTTGACGCAGGCAATTGGATAAGTAAGGCAAGTGTTTGTATGGCAGCTCGAAATGGTGATAAATATGTTATAAACGGCAGCACAGTTACTCTATATAATCATACACGATGTGCTAGTCATTTAGATTCGTTATCGTTACATGTTGCTTTTAATACTGCTATACCGCCTAATGGTCCGTCGTGTGTCAAACGTAACAACGAAGCCGAACTTGGATTTTATACTGCAACAAGTCATCATCTAGGCGGCGTGAATAGCGGATTTGCTGACGGCTCGATACATTTTATTTCAGATAATATTGATACGAATGGTACGCCTGATACATCAACAGGAATTTATCTGCATGGTCATAGTGTCTTTGGTGTTTGGGGTGCATTGGGAACACCATGGGAAGGTGAAATAAATTCGTTATAACATTTAATTCATGTAACTACTCAATAGAATATTTTAAACTGCTTTTACTTGAATATTCGGTTCGATCTTGCTGCCTGCCTGCTTATCGTGAAACAAGATTACAAGATTTGAAATTACCGAAATTCATAGTACAAAGCGCATATTAAATCTCTCACTGTTCGCATTTAATTGTCGGCACGTTAAAATTCGGTGTTAAATTGTATCTATTAAAACTTATTTTCAAACAATAGATAAATAGATAAGATAAATAGATATACGTAAATTGAAAATTAAAGTAAAGACATATTAAGTGCGTTCAGTATAACTCGCCTATAAAGGCATGTATAAAATTATGACACGTATTTTTTTCGTAACGTTAATTATCGCGGTAATGTTATTTATCGGATGTTCCGATTCCGGCAAACCGTCAGATTTACCGGAATTGTACCGTTGTACAATTACAATTACTCAAGAAGGAAAACCATTGTCAGGAGCAATCGTTGAATTTATTTCCGAAGATACAAATAATAAAAAATATACTCCTGTACAACACACCGATTCAAATGGTACGGCATTGATGTCAACGTATGGATATATAGGTGTACCCGCAGGTAAGTATAAAATTATTGTTACAAAAAATATTGAAGACGAAACTACAATACAAAATAAAGAAACAGGAGAAAATATTATTGTAGGAGGTCAAAAATATCAAATGGTTGAATCAATTTATTCAGACATAAAAACAACTCCGCTTGAAATCGAAGTTAATAGTAAAAATACAAAACAAACATTCGATGTCGGTAAAGCGGTAAAGTTAGCGGTCAGTGGTTAAACCACTGACCACTAAGTAATATTTTCCTCTTGACTCGGATTGGATTTTTTCTCATAATCCGCAAAATTGCCCTTTCAAGACGATTGCAATGAATACAGAATGAATACAGATTTAAAACAAATACAAAAAACAAAAACCGAAAATTCAACTACGAATAGTTTAAAAATAATGTTAAAAATGAACTTGAAACCTTTGAAAAAAATTTCACTGATAATTACAAAAAAATAAATTATTCCACTGATATATACTCATTGTACTTTAAAATTCGGTTTTATTTTTTGTAACGAAAAAGGTGACCGTTCACGTATAAAACTAGAATCGCCCTGAAAGGGCAACAGGATT
>JAITKS010000149.1 GCA_031278315.1 Planctomycetaceae bacterium
CCATTTTAACATTTGGGTTTTTGCAATTACTAATGCAAAAAAGCTGGTCAAACATTTAACTAAATTTGTCATTGTCATACTCCTTTATTAAAAGGTTTTTCTGAAATTGTTACGATCCTATTTGTCACAAAACAAACAGTAAAAACAAATCGCAACTAAATAACTTGACATAAATTTTTTTCACTTGAATTAGGTTTGCGAAGTCTGATTACCTACAAATCGGACAACAGACTTTCACACTCCCGCAAAACCGAAATTCATAGTGCAAGTTGAGTAGTTTACAAAATATATTGAAACTGTCAATAAGTATTTCGTCTTTTCTCAAAAATTTTTTCAATATTTTTTTCCGCAAACGTAACAAACCAAAAATTCCATAAAAACACAATACAATAATATTTTTTTTATTAACCACAGAGAACACAGAGAACAGAGAAAGAGAGATTTTTTGAGAATTACGAAATACACAAAAAAACTAAAGATGCGGTCGAGACGACCGCGATCCTGAAAACAATAAATTATTCAACTGATATATTACGAATTTTCCTTTAATTATTAGCAGCTTTAAAATGTTTATTTGCTTTATCTGAAATATCTTTTCTACACCATGCGCCATCCCATCTGATTTTTTTTACGGCTGAATATGCTGCTAGTTTTGCGTCTGCAATAGTTTCACCAAGAGCAGTAATACCTAAAACACGTCCTCCGTTTGTTAGTATCTGTGTTTCAATGTTACCCGTAATTTGATCAGGTTTAGACTCCTTGATAACCGTACCGGCATGAAAAATTTTTGTGTTCGGTAAATTAGCTGCATCCTTTAGACCCCTTATTTCTTCACCTTTTTTGTATTCATCCGGATAGCCCTTACTTGCCATTACGACACAAACAGCAATTCGCTCATCCCATTTCGGCATATTTATTTTGTCAAGTTGTCCATCAATTACAGCTTCAAAAATTTCTACGATATCAGATTGCAATCTCATCAAAATAGGTTGACATTCCGGGTCGCCGAATCTTACGTTAAATTCTAAAACCTTTGGTCCCTGTTTTGTAATCATCAGACCAGCATACAACACACCTTTAAACGGCGTGTTATTATTGTTCATTGTATAAACAGTTGGTACTAAAATCCGCTCTTCTATCCACTGCAGCATTTTACTATCGACAACAGGTGCCGGACTATAAGCACCCATTCCTCCGGTATTAGGTCCTTTATCATCGTCGTATGCGGCTTTGTGATCTTGTGCAGGTTGTAAAGTTAGAATTGTTTTTCCATCGGTGATTGCCATTATGCTTACTTCTTCGCCGTCTAGTTTTTCTTCGAATATTATTTTATCTCCTGCATTACCGAATTCGCGTCTTTTTTTGATCCTCATAACTGCCTCCATCGATTCATTTTTATTATTGCAAACAAACACACCTTTTCCCGCCGCTAAACCATCTGCCTTGATAACAAGAGGTATGTCACGATTTTGCAAAAAAGATATAGCCTCATCACCGCCCGTAAATACATTATAAGACGCTGTCGGTACACTGCCGCGCCGCAATATCTCCTTGCAAAAAGATTTGCTGCCTTCAAGCTGTGCGGCAGATTTGTCAGGACCGAAAATCCGTAACTGCTCCGTATTAAATGCGTCAACAATACCTGCACAAAGCGGCGTTTCCGGTCCAACAACTGTTAAGCCGACTTTATTCTGTTTGGCAAATTTAATCAACGCCGGAAAGTCAAGCTCACTGATTGGAACGTTTTCAATATCATTACATTCGGTTGCCGTACCAGCATTTCCCGGCGCAACAAAAACTCGATTAACTCGTTCCGAAGACGCTATCTTCCAAGCCAACGCATGTTCACGTCCGCCCGAACCTACTACAAGTACATTCATGTTACAAAAAATTATGTTAAATGTGTTTTTTAATATATCAGTAGAATATTTGTTTTTCTACTTTCGTGAGTTTACGGCTTTTAAAACTAACCTTATTTTTCACCTCTTATTTTTCACCCCTTATTTTCCGAACTAAACAACCTTATTAGCCGCTTTTAATTTTGGGTTGAGTTGAATTGAGTACATAAAAATATTCAGTGAATGTTTATCTTTTATCTTTCTGTCATCTCTCCGTGAACCGCTTGAATTGATGTTACTAATATTTCTTTATCATTTATTCATTTGTAATTCACGTTACGATACGTGTACATTTAGAATTTTAGATTTTCACGAGGAAACGGTATTTCCGATTCAATTTCTTTGATTCGCATTTCATCTTCTTTGCTCCAATTTTCTGGTAAAACGACAGAAAATACGGCATATAAATCACCGTTTTTATTTTTTGTTTTTGGATCAGCAGATACGCCGTAATCTTTTATTCTCAATTTTTTTCCGCTGCTTGAACCTTTAGGTATTTTTATCGAAATAGTACCTTTGGGAGTTGGTATATCGACATTACTTCCAAATACAGCTTCTTTCAAAGTTATTGGTACGGTGATATATAAGTCTCTACCGTCTCTTTTGAAATACGGATGCTCTTCAACTTTTACGATAAGTATTAAATTACCTGCTTTGCCGCCGTTTTGACCAAGTTTACCGAATTCTGGTATTCTGATTTTAGTTCCGTTTTCGGTATCCGGTTTAATCTTTATGTTGATAATTTCATCTTTTGACGAGCTTGGCCGCCGTACTTTTTTTTCAACATTCCCCCCATTTATAGACACGACAAAAGGTACAACCAATTCACTTTCAATATTCTCTCCAACTTTAGAGCGGCGTTGCGAGCGCATGTTGAAATCATCATCTTGATTCTTTCCTCTTATGAACATATTCAGTATGTCTTCGAGTCCGCTGCCCGTGCCTCCGTGAAATTGACTGCCGGCACCAAACGACCATTGGAACGGTCCTTGACCTCCGCCTGCTCCCATCTGATCAGGTGATACTCCAAATTGATCATAAATACGGCGCTTTTCAGGATTACCAATTACGTCATAAGCTTCTTGTATCTTTTGGAATTTTATCTTTGATCCTTTGGGATCTTCCCGATTCATATCAGGATGATATTTGCGTGCAAGTTTACGATAAGACGATTGTATTTCATTTTGTGAAGCGTCTTTTGAAACTTCAAGAATTTTGTAATAATCTAATGCCATTTTTCTATTTTTATCTATATCTAATCTATTGTTAATTTCTAAAAACCTAAATGTAAAAATTTATTGCTAGAAGGAACGCAGCCGTCTCGACCGCATATTTAGGCGTTTTTTGTACAAAAAAACAATGCAGACAAGACACCTGCGTTCCTCCTAATATTAGTTTTTAGAAGTTACCTATTATTTTATTTAACTTTTATTAATGTTTTCAGTGAAAATTTTTTATCAAAGATTCAAGAAATATCAGTAAAAACAGGAACAGAAAAATTTGTTGAAAACTCTGTTTATTTACAAATTTAATCTTAAATTCCGAAATTAAATTTCCACTCATTGTTACGATTATTTTAATTTTTTTGGATTACAAATAATCAAATCCGCGTAATATATCAGCACAATATTTTAGTTAAATATATTAGACTCACAATAGAGACACAAGATATTGTATCTCTACATTGGCGATTGTATGCGTTGTAACATTCCCACAAATATTTCACTAATATATTACTTAAAAAAATAATTTAACACAAACAAAGAACAATGTACAGCCAGATGAAAATTAAATCTAATTGAGATCGAGTTAAAATGCAGCTTGCAACGTGAAATATCCGACGCCGTTTTTTAGTGTTTTGCGGTATTCTTCTTTATGACACTCATTTATCCATTGCGGTTTGCCGTAACCTGCGGTAAAAGAAAAATATCTACTCCAGTTGAAAATCATACCTACACCTAAAGACGAAAGATAATCAGCAGATTTAACATTTGCCGGTTGCCCCCGATAAAAGACTCCGCCATGATCAAAAAAACCAAACGCATCCAATTGGTAATTTTTACCTCGCAACAATGTTCGTCTTGCTTCCAAGCTCAACAGATATCCTGATTCGCCTGACATCAATCCTTCTTGTACACCGCGCACAGTTGCTGCACCGCCGATTTGATAAATTCTGCTCTGTGCGAGATCGCTTAACGCCCATTGTCCGCTAAGTTTACATATAAACATCCATCGTTTATTCGGATATATTACCGAAGTCAACGAAGCATTTAACAGATAATAATTCTGATAATGATACGGCGATAATATATTGCCGTCATAACCCTTGATACCGGCATTGCCCGTTTGCAATGATAAAGAACTCGCAAGTACAGTTTTTTTTGAACGGCGAATATCAGAGATGCCAATTGTATAAGCGGTTAATTTTTCTGCATAATTCATCTGCGTATCAAAACGTGTTTCGGAAATATAATTTTCAACAGCAAACGATATTTCAGTTTTACGATTTTTAGAATTTATAAGCAATTGCCGAATAGCAGGCCGAAATCGGCGTGACATACCATTGATTTTTAATATTGCGAAATCGCCGTACAATGTTTCGGGTGTTCCGTAACCTGCACTAAATTCAGCATAAGTTCCGAAACTGCTTATCGGTACGTCTGTGAATAGTGAAATATATTCAGTTCCGTCTGTATGGTCGAAAGAGCAATAAATCATTTCGTCTAAACCGAGCATGCTCTGCGTTTGCATAAAGACACCGTTTCGAATTCTACCCGAAGTATTTCGACCTGAATTATCAAGAAAATAACCTGCACGTAAAAGTTGCGGTTCGATTGCGGTCAATTTGAGATCGCTGCCGCCGAGTTCTTCGCCCGGCTGCAATTGGACAGCTAATTGAGTGCGGTATTTACGGTTAAATCTAAGAATTTCGTTTTCAAGTTTTCTCAGATTTAATATTTTATCTTGCTGAATTGAAAAATGTTTGTTGATGAAATATTTACCAAACAGAGTTTCGTCTTCAACTAATCCGTTTTTATTTCGGTAACTGTCGATTAAAGGTATTGCATTACGTTTTTCTTCAATGATTTTTTTTCCGATTTTTCCTTCAACGATTTGAACATGAACGACACCGTTTTCGATATCTTGAACCGGCAAAACAGCTCGTCCTACAATACGGCGTGAGTCGAAAAGAGCGTCGATTTCGGTGAGCATAAGATACAAATCACGGATACTAACTTTTTCTTGTTGAATATATTTTTTTGTAATTTCGTGTAACTTTTCCGACGGAATTGATATCGGAGTAGGAGATAAAATTATTTCAGTAATTTTCAGAACTTTCTCATTTGATTTTTCGTCTAGCAGCTGCGGCGGTATTTGCGGAGTGCTAATTATTACGCCGGCAGGTTGGTTACGGAATTGATGGATTTCTTGTTCTATTCGGTAATTATTCCAAAGTTTATCGCGATGTATTGTTTCGGCGTCTATGGTATCTTGCGCAAAAACTAAATTCGCTGTTACAAATGACAGCCACAAAATAATTAACGCTCGTATGAAATTAATGTAATATATCACGTTTATTAAAATTATCGTTTAATAATTATCAGGGAGACTTCTTAAAATTCTTTTTCACAAAATGGGTTGTGAACTTAATCGAAAAACATGTAAGCTATAATTTATTATTGCTCTTGCAAAGCGGATACAAAGTGAGCTAAAAAAAATATTTCGCTAATATTTTATATTTACGTGAATATTAAACTGAAAATCACAATATATGAGAATAAGTAAATTACAGTTTTAATAAATATTTTTTAAATTGATCAAGTACAAACTACGTTCAGACAGAATCGGATTAGAAAAAACAAAACTTAAAAAAATAATAATATATATATTCTCTATGCGAACCTTTTCGTAATACTTTTTCTGAATATAATAAATTTTCAACATTTTAATATTATAACCGTTAAATCATCTTTTCGACCTAATTTTTCCGAACAAAACAATTAATCTTTATAATTAAAAAATCTAAAAATCCTGTCAATACTGTAATACTGTCAAAAAAACACCTAAAGATGCAGTCGAGACGACCGCGTTCCTGAGAACAATAAATTATTTTAGCCGGGAACGCAGGCGTCCCGCCTGCATCTTTTTTGTACAAAAAACACCTAAAGATGCAGTCGAGACGACCGCGTTTCTGAGAACAATAAATTATTTCACTGATATATTACAAAATTCTATATAGAACAAAAGGGCGGCAGCAAAATTATAAATAATTGCTATCGCCCTCTTATGACAGTTTTTTTATCCTAGAATAGTTGTCTCTACACAGAATTAATTAAAAATAAAAAATTACTGAATAGTTACGATTTCAAACCTGCCGAAATTCTAAACACGTAAACATAACAAACAGAATAAAGAATTTGAATCTGTTTATTTTATACTTACTTTTGCACCGCTTTCTTCTAGTTCCTTTTTGAGTTTTTCGGCGTCTTCTTTCGATAATCCGGCTTTAATTTTTGCAGGTCCATTCAAAGCGCTCTCAACAAGAGCTTTCGATTCGGTTAAACCTCCGCCAGTCGCCGCCTTGACAACCTTGATAACAGGAACCTTTTTATCAGCAGGGAATCCCTCAAGAAATACATCAAACTCTGTTTTCTCTTCGGGTTTCTCACCTCCGCCCTCACCGCCGGCAGCTGAAGCTGCAACAACTACCGCTCCGCCCGCCGCAGGCTCAATACCATAAACATCCTTTAAATAATCACTAAGAGACTTCGCATCTTTCAACGTTAACGCAACTATCTTGTCTCCAAGTTCTTTGATTGTTGCTGGATATTCTTTTGTTTCACTCATTAAATTTTCCCTTTCACATTGTGCGTTATAAAAACGCAATTAAAATTGTTGGTTGATGGTTATAAACTGCATCAATCTGTTCAAAACAAATTACCCGTATCACAAAAAATACAGGCATCGCAAAATATCTATCCGGAACAAATTGAAACAAATGTAGTAAATGCAGCCCGCTAATACAAAACGTAAAATACAGACTGCACAACAATATATTTTATCGTGGTTAAACAACTTTCATCAATCAAATAAATTTGTGATTGACTCTAGTCTAGCTGCCTTTCGGCTATAACAGTATCCGGCTTCGCCACCACCAGCGCAGCAACCTGCTTATTTTTGTAACGAAAAATCGTCACACGTATTCAATATTTCCGATTGTACACAAAGGAACTCAAAAAACGCTATTTAAGTCATAAAAAATTATTTATATTCCTTATTTTTCAAGGTAGTTTTTTATGAAATAAATTTTTAGAAACCGCTAAAAAGTTCAAGATATCCGCCCAATCCAAACTTGCTGATCACGTCGTTGTTTCAGTTGCTGTTTTTTCTTCTGTCTTGTTTTCACTGCTTGCAGTTTCGCTGCTAGTAGTTTCGCTGCTAGTAGTTTCACTGCTTGCAGTTTCGCTGCTAGTAGTTTCGTTACTTGCAGTTTCACTGTTTGCAGTTTCGCTGCTAGTAGTTTCACTGTTTGTAACTTCAACTTCTTTGTCTGCGATTTTCACTATCTGACTCGCAACCGCACTGCCGACAGAAATAAACTGCCCCGATAACTTTGCCCCAATACTGACAATCTGTCCAACGATCACAGAAATCTGCTCTTCACGAGAAAGCCATTTGCTTACTTCAACTGCCTGTTTTGCATCAAAAACTTCACTGTCAAGCACTGCGCCTTTTATTTCAAAACCTTTGTGTTCTTTATTTTTTGATAGGTTGACAAGTTCTTTCGCAAGCGCAACTATATCCGTTGCGCCCCAACAAACAGCATTCGCACCAGTTAAATTATTGAAAGCTGCCGCAAGAGGTGTTCCTTCCGCCGCTCGATCAGCAAGACTATTCTTGATAACCATCAAGTTGATACCCTTGCCGGCAAGATTAGCACGAATATTCTTGTTCACATTAGCGTCTATTCCAGTCAGACTCACGAGCATCAGATACTGAACTCCATCAAGCCGATTTCTGATTTCATTTGTAATTAATTGTTTAACGTATTTGCTCATTTTGTTTCAAAAATTATTAAACTGCTCAAACTTTAATTTCACCAATATTTTTTGCAATCATTGCACTTGTCGAGACCTGCCAATTCCATTTTAAATACTCGTTTGCAATTTGTATAACCTTGCATTTCTATCAATCAGATAAAATTTTTTTATCTTAAAGAAATATCAAACGGTTAATTGATTTTGCAAACTCTGCTTATCCGACAACTTGGTTTTACATAAAATAATAACGTGTTCCAGTCAATTCTGCCGCAACACAAAATTATGCTAATTTACACTTTACCGCTTTTGGTTTTTTGTGAAAACTTTGTAATAAGTTCTTATTTAACTTAACAAACTATTTAACTTAACAAACTATTAAATCTTGTTTATCCAGTCAAAAATAAAAACCGAAAAGTCAAGTAAATTGATTATACATCTGCATAATCTTTTTTGTTACGATAATTCACTACGATAATATTACGCCAACTCCGGGAGACATTGTACCCGATAATGTTATCGATTTTATAAATTGCCCCTTCACCCCGACAGGTTTAATTTGCTGCAAATATTGCAGCAATTCTTCGGTGTTTTCCATCAATTGGGATTTATCAAATCTAATCTTGCCGACCACAGTATGCACAATTCCTAATTTGTCGCTTTTAACTTCGACTTTACCGGCTTTGTATTCATTAATTGTTTTTGCAACATCTGCCGTAACTGTTCCGGCTCGCGGTGACGGCATTAAGCCTCTTGGACCTAACACTTTACCAAGCGGTCCTACTAATCCCATCATATCAGGTGTTGCAATACAGACATCGAAATCAGTCCATCCGTCTTTTATTTTTGCGACAAGATCAGTATCACCTACGACATCTGCACCGTTGTTTTTCGCTTCGTCTGCTTTCTCTCCCTTTGCTATCACACACACACGAACTGATTTGCCGATTCCATGCGGTAAGACAATAGAACCTCGAACTATCTGATCAGATTGTTTCAGATCAATACCAAGCCGAATAGAAATATCAACACTTTGATTAAATTTCAATGTGTCGAATTGCTTGATTATGTCAATTGCTTCCGATAACGTAACCGGAGTTTTACTAGTCTTTTTTGCGTCATTTCTGTAACGCTTTGAATGCTTTGCCATAAATTTTTAACTATTCACACTTGAATTAGCATCAATTTGCGCAACGATTACATAAATCTAAAAAACTCATTTTGTCATTCAAAATCTTATGAGTTTAAATTGCACTTTAATACTAAAAAGTTTCGGTAAATATTGAAGACATCCTACATCAATGTCCTCTCCCGTCCGCGTCAGAAAAAATGAAACATAAATTTGTTCAAATTTTGTTCAAAAAATTTTTTTCTGTACGTTTTAATTTTTTACTGTTTGAATTTGAAAATTCGTAATAGGAAATTCTCGAAAAAATCAAATTCCGTTATAAAGATTTATTGACAGTCCTTATTTTAATAGTGAATTTTTTATGAAACACATTTTAAAACTGTTCTTACTTTAATTCTCTGTTTGATCTCGGTTTGAATTTGGTTTGAAGTTCGCCTGCTTATCTGTCGAAATTTAATATTTAATATTTAAGATCAAGTTTTTTTAACGAATAACATTTTTGCTGCCGAAATTCGTAGTGTATAGCAGCTGCCAATATTTCAATATTCAATATTCTTTTTACAAATGACATTATTGAACGATATCGAGTCCCATACTTCTTGCCGTACCAGACAAGATATTTCTTGCCGATTCGACAGATTGTGCATTTAGGTCTTTCATTTTTTTTGTTGCGATATCATCAATTTGTTTTACAGTTATTTGTCCAACTTTAACTCTTGGAACGTTTCCGCTTCCGGTAACGATTCCTGCGGCTTGTTTTAGCAGATCGACGCTGTGCGGAGTTTTTGTTTCTAGTTCAAACGAGCGGTCATTGTAAACTTTTACTACGACTGGAATTCGCATTCCCATATCTGCTTTGGTTCGTTCATTAAACTGTTGAACAAATTGACCGAGATTCAATCCGTATTTTCCTAAAGCAGTACCGACCGGCGGAGCAGCAGTTGCTTGACCGCCCTTTGCATGAAATTTTACTGTTGCAGTTAATTGCTTTGCCATAATTCTTTGAAATATTTTAAGCTATTTACAATTTAATTTTTTCTTTTGTTTCACCGACATCTACTTACATCGGGAAATCAGCCTTAACACTTTTGAAATTGACAAATTATACAGAAAGTTTATACAAACTGTTCACATTTGAATTTTCATCAGCACGTTGCCGCAAGAAATAACAAAGCGAAAATCATAACACGTGTAGAAATGTTGTCAATGGGGGAACATTTAAATCGCCCGAAACCAAACCGCATATTAGAACATCTCTAAAAATTCAATTAAGAAAATTAAGAATAGTTCAAAATATAACTCGTTATTTTAAATATCTTCAACGGTTTCATATACACCTTGTTGCTCTAGTATAATTGCTTTTTTTTCCGCCCGCTCTTTTAATGATTGCAGAATTTTTTGTTGCGGTAAATCAAGATCAATAAGTTTTATTCTTGATAAAACTTTTTTTGCTGAAAACGGCTTATTTGCCTCAATAAAAATATTCGCTAAATTGAAACGAATCAATATTTCCTTCGACACAAAACGTTCAAGATACTCACGCATCATTATAATTGACTCTGTCAAAAGTTTATTCTTTATCAACATCTTGATCAAAGATAACAATTCCGGTTCAGGAATTTCTGCATTCTTAAATTCTTGAATTAATTTTTGCATGATAACAAAAGCAGGTAACGGCGTATTGTTGTTAAGAGCTGTCTGAAGTTCCTCTAATAACAAATTTTGACGTTTCTTGATTTGATCTTCTTTTTTCTGTTTTGTTTCAGTCTTATTTGTTTTACGTTTGATTCTTTCAATATCTGTCATTGTATTATTTCCAGACCAAACCGAGAAAATATCCCAATTTTCGCAATTTACATATCCCGATTTCAACATCCATAATCCTATAACCAAACCGGTAATTGCTCCAACGAGATGAAGTAACTCACTAGATAAACGTCCTCCTCCCCAAATGAAAAGGATAACTTGTAAAAGTAAATATAATCCAACAAATATTTTAATAGGTATTTCATAAAAATACGGAATGAATCTAACAAATAAAATGCAATCCATTGAATTTTCAGGTGCCCAAATCATACACATAGCCATCATACCGAATATAATCGCCGAAGCGCCAAGACAAAGTCCCGGCTCACTACTGCCCAACATAATAATTTGAACTACCGCACCATGAATTATTCCAATTCCTAGATACACCAATAACGTTTTAAGCCATCCCAACTTGCCCTCAACTACCAACCCAAACGCCCAAAACGCTATCATGTTGCCGATTAAATGACCAACATCACCATGCAAAAAATTACAAGTCAACCACTGAATCGGATAAATTCCTTCACCTGTTTCAAGTGCCAATGAAAGAATAATCTCTGGATTCTTGACCTCAATAAAGAATATAACAATATTTAACGCTATCATCACTAACGTAATTACAGGACGATAATAAATAGGCGCATCTGTATTATATGGTAAAAACATAGATTCAATATTCCTTAACTAGTAAAATTTGAATTTAGTAATATTTTCAGTGAATTTTTTTAATTGGATATTCTTGTAACGTAAAATATACTCTTTGAATTTTAAAATTCGTTTTTTTATTTTTTGTGATTTCAAATATCGTCAATAAATCAGTTGTTCGAATAAATTTTTTATGCGAAACTTTATTTATGAACGGATAAATCAATTATTTCAGTTATTTCTTTTGCTTTTTGTATATATTGACAAACGTATGCTTTGTTTGATGTTTGGTCGTTTAAATGATTATCCGTCGGAGCGAATCCTAATGCTATCATTGCAGCGTTACAACTCTCTGAATAAAACATTAGCTGGTTTTCTAATTTGTCAAACGTATAATTTTCTTCTTTATTATTTTTCGTATTGATTTCTAAAAAGATTTGTATGTCTTCATTTTTTGCCAGCAAACCTTTGAAAGATTCAACCCGTAATGCTACTGCAAATTTATTTAGAAGTAAATGACTAATTGATTTTTCAGAACATACTAACCGTTTGTTTTCTTTGTCTTGGCAAAAAGATTCTATACAAATTCTACTATCTCGGCAAACTAGTAAAATATATTTATATTTTTGTCTATCAATTTCAACAGTTGGTATAGAGTCGATATTAGATATAATAGCGGATGAATCGTACTTACTTATATTGCATAAGGGTACAAATGTTCTTGAATCTGTATCAAGTATTTTTTTCCATGCGGGATAACGATTCGGTAACGGAAACACAAAATATTGAATTGGAATTTTTTTGTATGTTGTGTTTATAAGTAATCCAGTTGTTTTTTCTACGTTGTTTTCTGCCGGATTTATATCAAATGTTCCTAAAGTTCCTACACCTGATTTCGGTAATAACGAGGCAATTTGCCGGCACAAAACAAACGGCGGATTAAAATACGGCATTGTAACATTAAGTTGTGAGGTCAGTACGATTCTATCTGTAGTGACTATAAAATTTTCGTGTAGAGCGAAATCGCAAAGGGGTGAATCAGCATGATCAGACGATAACGCAAAAGCTGCGTTGTCTAGAGCTTGAAAAAAATTCTGACTTGACATAGTAGTAGTTTTCAATGTTATTGGTATATTCGGCGGAGTGTAATTAATGAACTCACTTAAAATTTCTTTTACTTTTGTGCTGTTACTTTTTTTATATGTGATAGTCAAAGAGTTATCAAATTCAAAAACTACATTTTTATAGTTTTTGTCGTTTAATGCTTCTATAAGAGGTTGAAATGCAACTGTAACAGGATTTTCAATTGTCAAATTACATGGAATGTTAATCCAACCAATAGGAGTAGAATTTGGTTTCATTACCTGAAAGTAGATACCGTCAGATTTGAAAACGACATTATTACATATTATTTTGTCCATTTTCCCTCTCCGTTTAAAAATGGATAAAATAACACTTAAATCAAAATTAAATTGAATTTTTTGCATTGTTAAATATTAGGTTATTGATACACAACAAAAACACTATGAGTGTCTTACTTATAATTTGTTGTTATATTTATATGTTGTTATATATTGTCAAAATCACTTTTTTCTGATGAGTTTTGTCAATTGGTATCCTGCGGCCCTTTGCACTTGCACTTGCTCCTTGACTACTAATTAATTACGTTAGAGTAAAGTTTTAGAAGCCGGCTTTTTTAAACGCTGTAAAGATTGTTCGCGATACTTTTCTGAAATCTCAAAACCTAAATATTGACGATTCAAATCTTTCGCTGCTTCAAGTGTTGTACCGCTGCCGGTAAAAGGATCAAGTACTTTTTCTCTCTCATTACTCGATACTAAAATAATACGCTCAAGTAACTTCTTGGGCATTTGACAACCATGCCACCCTTCACGTTCCTTAAATGTTCCGCAAATCCTCGACATAAGCCATGTGTCTTTGTCAGGTCCAAGTTCATTTTCTAAATCTTTCGGGTTAAGAATCCACGTATCATCCGGTAACCGCCCTTTAGGATTCGCCCTTCTATCATTATAACGTAACTGTCTCGCACTAGGAACACGAATCAAATCACCATTAAATGTGAAATTTTTCACATCCTTGACAAAATGAAAAAGATGAACATGAGAACGTGTAAATTTTTTCATACAATTCACACCAAAAGTATAATACCACACTACCCAACTTCGACATATAAACCCAATTTCCCGCGTACAAAAAAACTTTAACTCAGCAGCATACTCATCGCCAATCGCAAGCCAGAAAGTTCCACTCGGCTTGAGAACCTTATACACTTCCGTCATCCAATCTCTTGACCATCGCAAATATTTTTCATCTGAATAATTATCCTTGTAAATATCATACGAATAACCAATATTAAACGGCGGATCAGCAAATACAAGATCAACAGACCCCTCATCCAATTGCCGCATGCCCTCAATACAATCACTCAAGATTACATTATTCCAACGTTCATCAGAACTATTGGCTTTGGCTTCCATCATTTTCTCCTTTTTATTTTAAGGATGACGTTACATAAAAATATTCCACTGATATATTTCATTTTTTTTGGATTGTTATCTGATTTCTTTTCAGTGCATCTTCACTTTGTTTTGGTGCGCCTTCCCATTGTTTCGGTATATCAAGATCAACATCCGAAATAATCTTACCCTCATCATTCCACTCAATCTGACGTCCATAAAGCCGATCCTGAACAACTGTACGATAAATTGCCGGATAACCATTAGGATGGAATTTTATTTCTACTCCTTTTTTAAGTATATCAAAGGTATCATGCGATTGCCAGTAAAATTGTCGAGACTTGTCCTTGTTGTTATAAAAGTTTTCCAGCTCACGCCGCTCTCCTTGTCCCATGATACCTTCAGCATAAGTCAATATCGATCCATTTTCATCAATAGACAAATTATATCCAGCTTTCCCCGTGTCAAAATGAATATCTCTGACTTTTCCGTCAATACATTGAATTTCACCCCGTGATTCTTTTTGTGTTAGTTCCCAATTATAAAGTTGCATTAAATCACGAGGTCTTTTCATATTTGCCAGATATTCAATTCGCTTGAAAACTGCATTTATTTTTTTGTCATTAATATTGGGTGATGTTATCGGCTTAAAAGAAAAAAACGTTTTAGTCTGATTATTATCTTTTTTCTTTGCGAGTTTTTCTTGTAAAAGGTGAGGTATTGTAGGAACCAGTACTTTGTTTTTGGTTACAAGATTCCATTCTTTTTTCTGAATAACATTTCCATTTTCATCCCATTTGACACGTGATGAAATTAATTCGGCACCAATTTCATGGAAGAGATTGTAAACTAGAACGCTTTCAGTTGGTATTTCTTTTCTATTGAAATGTACTTCGCATCCGGTGTTACCATTACCGCCGATGATTCTGCCGAAATCTATAAAACGAACCATAACATGTTCAGGAGCATCAGATTGTTTGACATTTCTATAATATCTTACAATCGAATAATCCGCCCATGAAAAATATAAATTTGCATTAACATAACTAACATAAAAATTATAGTCACTTATACCATCGGGACCGTCCTTACTAACGGTTATATTTATTATGGGTACGTGGTTATACGGCGTAAACATTTGATTCAGGTCGTCAGGTTCACCATTTTCAAAAATATCGGCGAATAATTTAGCTCTCTCAACAAATCGATTAAATATTTTTTCGACATTTTCATCCTCGCCGCCCAATACAAAAAAATTAAACGATAGAGATAGAAAAATAATCACACTATATAATAATTGTCTGTAATAATATTTCATTGGTTTTAAGATTCTCAAAATTTTTTTCATATCAAATTTCCTTTCATTTAAAGATTGTTACCATGTTTGTTTTGATTTCCCGTTATCGAGAAATTTATAAAATTCGTTAGCGTTCCATTCAAATTTAGTTGCATTTTTACGTCCTAATTTTGTTCTTTCTTGCCAATAAAATTTTCCGTGTTTTACTTTTCCAAATTCGATTTTTTCCCACCAATCGAAAAATTGCAGTTCTCTTATCATTTCAGCAACATCGGGTCGAACCATTTCTTCATCTGATGACGGCAGTTCGTGACGATACGATGGAATTTGTTTTGTTATTTTTAATTCTTCCGGTGCAATTGGCGAGTTATCTTTGATCTCTACAAATAAGCGGGTGAGAGTCAATAAATAGCGTCTGGATACGTTATAAAAACTTGTTGGTTTTTTATCACGCATTAAAAGTAAAAAATCAAGAGATTTTATACCCCACCAGTTTTTCGGTTGAAAGTTTATCAAAACATATTCCCATTCTGTTTCTTCACGCAGCTTTATTACATTATCGCGGCTGTCTGCAAGATTCATTTTATTGACAGGATCAAAAAAAACACCGCTAACTATTGTGTTGAAAGAATACGAGGCATCTATGCGAATTACTACATATTCATCTTGTTCTACATTACAATAAAACCGTTTGTAAACTCCGCCCCAAAAATCACGTACCCGTAAACTAGCTTTATTGTCGATTTTTTTGAATATATCCTCAACTACTGTGTTATTTTTCTGCGGTTCATTCCAGAATACATTTTGTAATTTCATAGTTTTGACAGTAATTGTGTAATCGCGGAATCTATTGTTATCGTTATGACCGTCTTTGTTGAAAAAGTATAGTGACAAAATATAACTTCCTTTTGGGATTTTGAATACACCATAAAGATGCGGACCATCAAGAGACATCGGATATGCTTCTTTATGATCATCCCATTCTGCTTGTTTTCGACCGCCTAAATCTTCGCATTGCAGCACGCGTTTATCATTGGATTCCAGCCATTGAACCCAACGCCGAATTTGATCACTTTTTTCCTGAAAGTTACGTCCTATGAAACCGACAGCTTGCAATTGTTCCAGCCGATAGCCGCTAAACAAATCCATTCCCGCGCCTGCTTGTGCACAAAGAACAGCCGAATGCCGACCATAACGATCTATCCAATCGCCTTGTGTCCGCCAGTCGTCGTTCAACGCTAAAATTTTTGGCGGAGACGCAAAATGAGATGTTTTCTGAAGTTTATAAAACATCG
>JAITKS010000263.1 GCA_031278315.1 Planctomycetaceae bacterium
AGGGCAGTTGAGTTTAAAACGAATACCGAAATTTAAAGTGTAATGAGTATATGTTACGATTCTTTTTAATTTATAGGTAACTTCTAAAAACTAATATTAGGAGGAACGCAGGCGTCTCGTCTGCAATTTTTTTGTACAAAAAACGCATAAAGATGCGGTCGAGACGACCGTGTTCCTTCTAACAATAAATTTTTACATTAGGTTTTTAGAAATTAACTTTATCATTTAAAAATCCTGTCAGTCCTGTAATATTGTAATCCTATCAAAAAAC
Organism: Planctomycetaceae bacterium; assembly: GCA_031278315.1. Taxonomy (GTDB): domain Bacteria; phylum Planctomycetota; class Planctomycetia; order Pirellulales; family Thermoguttaceae; genus WRKP01. The sequence goes on from JAITKS010000263.1 coordinate 272, forward strand.
AGAACTAAAGATGCGGTCGAGACGGCCGCGTTCCCGTGAACAATAAATTATTACACAGATATATTACCTAAAAACTAATTTTAAGAGAAACGCCGACGTCCCGCCTGCACTGATTTCGTACAAAAAATGTTTAAATATGCGGTCGAAACAACTGCGTTTCCCTTAAATAAATTTTATAAGAGATTTTTATAAAATTCTCTCAATACATCAAAGTCATCAATCACAAATTAAAGTCAAACGTTGCGGGTTTGCCCTTTTCACAAGTAATTGTTTCTGTCGATTGACTACCCCATTTCAAAGGTATGACATCTTTCTTCAATGGTACTTTGTCACCGTTCGGCGTTGTATCGAATTGTCCGGGAACTTCTTCCGTTGCAGAAAATTTCACCGTGTAAGTTTGACCCGGAATCAGACCATTGACAACCGTCGTCGTAAACTTACCATCCGTAATTTTTGCACCGGTCATCATCATTGGTACTGATCCCTCAACCGATGCAAATTCGACATTACCATCTTTAAGAGGTTGTCCGTTGAGTGTCACTTCACCACTGACTGAAATTCGTCCTTGCGGATTGCTGTTCGTACAACCAACAAGACATATCAATAAAACGATAGGAACTAAATGTTTCATTTGAATTAAAATTTTAAGTTAATTGTCAATAAAGTTTTTTGCCTTCATCCGAAAATAAAAAACAGAATTGACAAATTTGTTGTTAATTTTGTTTAGCCGCCAATCTCAACACAATTCATCGGCGGCACTATAATTTTTTTAGCAATATTATTTTGTTAAGGCAAATTGTAAGCTTCGCCGTCATTGCTGCCGCCGACTGCTGCCCAAACTATCGTGTCAATCGTGTTATTCACAAAACGTACCGAACCATCGCCAAGTCCGGCATTGACACCATTGGTATGCCAACTACGAGCGGCATAACGCAATTTGTTATCGTCAAGTACCGCTAAAGGATGTTGCGGAAATTTCGTAATCGCCCAATGACTTCTGTCCGCAATCGTTGTATTCGGAGAAACACTTGTGTTGAAAAAACACGTCGAACCCCACCAAATACAACCTCGAGCGTCGCCTATTCCTGTTGACGTAGTTTCTCCGCGAACCGTTTCCGAAAATGCTACAGTATTTGAAGCTCCATCTTCTATGCTCGCAAAAGTTTGTGTTTTTGGATAAGCCCACGTTGCTGGTACAGTAATTACAGTGGCAGCACCGATATGACCTGAAGCCGAACCTGAAAAGAATGCACCATAACGAGATTCTGCCCCGCTACTGTCACAAATTGCATTTTCTTTACCCGGATTTCCGCCGTTATCTGAACGGTAAACGTATTCACGTCCCAAACATGCTACATAGTTATGTATAGTAATATTCTCTGTACCTTTGGTCTTCTCTCTCCCGTTATCTGAAGGGCAACGAAATAAGGCAATATTAGTGTTTCGCGTCAATGTGAGATTTGTACCTAAATCAACACGATTGCTGCCTACCCAAACGTATTGTTCGGCAACAGCCATTTGTTCCACATACGGCAGGATTCTTGGCAACCACGTTCCTCCCCAAAAATTGCGGAATCCCCACGGCAAAGCTTGATAAGTATCGTGATAGTTATGAACTGCCAACGACACCTGCTTGACATGGCTGCTGCACTGCATTCGCCGCGCCGCTTCACGGGCTGCCTGAACAGCAGGCAATAAAAGAGCGATTAAAACACCAATAATCGCTATTACCACCAAAAGCTCAACAAGCGTGAAACCAAATAAACTAATAGCTTTGGTAAAAATCACCTTGTTCATTTTAACATTTGCCTTAACATCAACATTGACGCTAATTTCGGCAACCGTCAAACTCGACAATAAATTTGTCTTTTTCATCTTTTGATCCTCCATTTCAATTTTGTTAATGGAATCGATAAACATTATTAAAATTATTGACATTGTCTCTTCTTGGACAAAAAACAATGCAATAAACGATAAACGATCTGTAATTTAAAATTTTTTTTGTCTATAAATTATTAGAAGTTTCTGTAAGTAAAAGTTGTCAATAAAATTTTTTGCTCTTACTGAGAAACAAAAAACGTAATTGATAAACTTGTTGTTAATTTTTTGTTCAGCCGTCAATTATGTTTTGTTACGGCTGCACAATTTTGAATAACATTATTTTGTCATGGCAAACTTAGAGATTCGCCGTCGTCGCTGCCGCCGACTGCTGCCCAAACTGCCGTGTTAATCGTGTTACTCACAAAACGTACCGCGCCGTCGCCAAGTCCGGCATTGACACCATTGGTGTGCCAACTACGAGCAGCATAACGCATTTTGTAACCGTCATATCCTGACAATGGATGACGTTGCGTGTATTTCGTATTTGACCAATGATGTCTGTCCGCAATCGTTGTATTCGGAGGAACACTTGTATTGAAAAAACAACACCCGCCCCACCAGATACAACCTCGAGCGTCGCCTATATTGGTAGAGGTAGTTGGACTTTCCCCGCGAATAGTTTCCGAAAATGCTACCGTATTTGAAGTTCCATCTTTTATGCCCGCAAAGGTTTGTTTTTTTGGATAAACCCAAGTTGTTGGTACCGCGGCTCCGTAACCCATAGCACCAGAAGCCGAACCTGAAAAGAACGCACTATAAGGAGATTCTGCCTCGCTACTACTGCAAAGTGCATTTTCTTTACCCGGCTGTCCGCCGTTATCTGGACGGTAAACGTATTCACGTCCTAAACATGCAACATAATTGTGGGTAGTAGCACCACCGTAATTTAGAGTGCTGCTTGGATCACGTACCTTTTTGCTTCCGCTGTCAGATGGGCAACGAAATGTGACAATGTTGGTGTTTTGTGTTAATGTGAGATTCGTGCCCATATCAACGCGGTTATCGCCTACCCAAACGTATTGTTCGGCAACAGCCATTTGTTCCACATACGGCAGAATTCTTGGCAACCACGTTCCTCCCCAAAAATTGCGGAATCCCCACGGCAAAGCTTGATAAGTATCGTGATAGTTATGAACTGCCAACGACACCTGCTTGACATGGTTGCTGCACTGCATGCGTCGAGCTGCTTCCCTCGCAGCTTGAACGGCAGGTAAAAGAAGAGCGATTAAAACACCAATAATCGCAATTACTACAAGAAGTTCGACCAACGTAAAGCCGAATCGTGAAGAGCTAAAAAGAGTTGAGAATTTTGCCGGACAATGTCTGAAAAGTGAAAATTTTTCACTATCCGTTCTTAATCTCTTGCTCCAGTTGCCCCCCCCCCCCCAGGCTGTGCAATTTTCCCATTTTAACATTTGACATTTTGCAAAGATATATGTCAAAATCAGGGCTGCACATTGAACGAAGTTTTTCATTTTCATGCTCCTTATTATAAGGTTTTCTGAAATCGTTGCGATTCGTTTGTCACCAAAACAAACAGTAAAAGTTAAATCGCAACAAAATAACTTTAATAAACGGTTCTCTATTGAATTTTCGGTTTGAGACGCCTGATTACCTAAATCGGACAACAGACTTTTACTCTCTCATATTACCGAAATTCATAGCACAAGGCGGCTAGTTTATAACTTATATTGAAACTGTCAATAGGAATTTTCGTCTTTTCATAGAAAATTTTTCAATATATTTAAATTTTTATCTATTTTTCACGGAGGGCTGTTACATTCGTTACAATTTTATAGGCAAATCGATTAACATTTATCATTGGCAGATCAGCTGAATAATTTATTTTTTTCGGGAACGCAGTCGTCTCGACCGCATCTTTAGGAGTGTTTTTTTGACAGGATTACAGGATTTTTAAATAATAAATTAAAAGAATCAAAACTAAAGATGCGGTCGAGACGGCCGCGTTCCTGATAACAATAAATTATTCCACTGATATATTACAAATTTTATATAAATATAAAAAACCTGCTATCAGTTTTTAGCTGATAACAGGTTCTTATATTTCAGGCAAGTCAGCAATTCGCCTTGAGCAAAACCGGCACTCTTTTTTTTGACAAATTTAATCGCAGTATTCAATTATCATAGTAATTTGTTTTTTTATCAAAGTTGTTTAACTATTTTGTAGGAGCGGCGGATTCTGTAATTGAACCGCAGGGGTCATCACAAGCTGGATCACATGGGTTACAACCTGAATCGCATGTTGCTATTTTGAAACCGTCAAAGAATCTTTTTAAGCCTCGTCGCGGAAGGTCAACAATTCTACCAAGTCTTATTGGACGGAATCGGTCACATGTGTTATCACATGTACTATCGCATGGTGAGCAATCATCGGTTACTTCGCCGCAGGTTTCACCGCATGGGTCAACGCAACCGTCGTTGCATCTTCCGGCAAGACTGATACGTTTAATGAATCTACGTAGTGAAAAAGGACGAAATTCTATACAACTATCACTGTTGCAATCTGTTTCTATAGTTTCTCCGCATGGGTCGCAATCAGCAGCTTCATCGCACGGGTTACATGCTGCCTTAATAGAAAAGAAGCTTCTCAGCCGCTTTCCGAATGTGAATCTATGACCATTGCATAGGTCTCCACAATCTGCTTCTCCACATGGATCTGTTGCTGCTTCATCACACGGGGAGCAAGCAACAACTCCTTCCGTGCCGCAATCGGCAACTTGATCGCATGGTGTAAAATTCTTCACAAGTTTTTTAAGACCGGCAAAAAGGTCACAAGACTTGTGAGTGTCGCCGCACGCATCGATGGCTTCGCACGGATCGCAATCATTTGCATAAATCCGAACGCCCATCAGAAGGGTGACGACCAGCGTTGCCATCATAATTCTGAATTTCATTAGATAAACTCTCCTCATTGTGGTTTGTCCGCCAAGAAAGTTATTTGCACACGTAAAACAAATATAACGCATGAAATATTAACTTTCGTTGTGTGGACTACTGGTTTACTCATGTCAGTCCCGATGGGTCGCCATTCGACCCAGTTTCAATCAATCGGCTGCTGACTAAATCCCTGAACGTGCCCCCCGACACGCCTTGTGTGTTTTCAGGGTCAATCCTAATATCGACTTTGTAAACCGCTCTCTTGAGTTTGCTAATAGCTTTTTTATAAATGGTCTAAAGTAACGATAAAACAAAAGAGATAAATTAAGCAAAAAATAATGCCCCTTTTTAACCGCTTTTTTAAATATATTAAAGTTAATATTTGCACAAATTACCTAGTTCATCAATAAATGTCGCCAAAAATTTCTTCTAATTTCAAAAAAATTTATTTTCTTTTTTTTCAAAACAATTGCTAATAGACAAAATTTCGATACAATCCACACCGCACAATTTGAAAAACAGTGTGAATGCTGAAAATGACAGCCGTATAAAAATCAATACAATCGGATAAATCGATAAAGTCGAAAATACCAAAAAAGCAAACTATCAAAATTACGTATATATTGTTCCGCTGCATTTCACTGAAAATTATGATTTCTTTTTGCGCACAACAAATATAGATCAACCACAACTTAAATTAGACAAGACTTGTTACCAATAAACTATTGCACGAATAAACCAGCACGAAAGAAAAAAATTTAATTAAACATTCCACAACAGATTATTCTTGTCAATTCTTGTTTTTAATGGCGGTGGTGTTCTGTTTAGAATTTTTTGTCAACGCTTGTATAAGAATTGTTGATTTCTATTCGCTGATTTACCGAAATCGGAAATAAGGTTTTTCCCAATTTACGAATTTCAAATTAGCGAATTCATCGTACAAGCAAAAATTAGGAAAGTATAGTATTAAAAATTTAAGGAGATTCTTATGTTAGAATTTTTTTCTTCAAGCGTCCGAATAGTTAATTCGGAACGTGCGGCTCAAGAATGTATTGAAGTCGCTTTTCCCAATGGTGTTACAGACAATTGCCTAGCAATTATCTTTAACGCAACTCTTGGGCATAGACTCGATAAAGTTGCGAATGCGATACGCAAGATAATTCCGTCTATTCCTGTATTTGGTGCGTCCGGCTGCGGTATAACCGGACGCGAAGGAGTCGGCGAATCAATGAACGAATTGGCGATCATGGCAATTTGCAGTCCGCAAAAAGATGAACTCGTTTCAGCTGCCGTTTCCGAAATTTACGGGCATAATTCATACGAGAAAGGAATTGAATTAGCTCAACAACTCAAAAAACAAAGTAACGGCATTAATGTCGTTTACTTGATTTGTCCGGGAATCGATATCGATAATATTCTCGTTCTCGAAGCGTTCCGCAAGACATTCGGCGAAGATGTTACAATTTTTGGCGGCACGTCGTCCGATAATATGAAAGGTATTCATAGCTATTTGTATCACGATGACGCATTTAGCGAACACGACGCTTGGGCAATTGGTTTTGCTGATCCTACGCTGAAAAATATCACTCGTGCTACACATGGATTCACCGCATACGGCGAACCGATGATTGTTACGAAAGCCGAAGGAAATCGTATTTACGAATTAAACGGACACGGCGCATGGTCGGAATACCTCGAAAAATTAGCAAAACCGCAAGACGCCGCTTGCGGAGATACTATACCTATCGGCGCATTAGCAGAAGAATTAACGCCGGAACTCGCAAAAGAATACGGTAATCCGCATATCTTACGTGTTATCACAAAACATGACGGCGAAGTAATGTATTATCCGGTTACTTGCAGTGAAGGATTGAAACTATGGATAACTTCACGCGACGAAAATCTGATATTCTCTGAACAGAAACGTTCTTTGGAATATCTTCAATCTAATATCGGAAATGGTAAACCAGCCGCTGTATTTCAAACCGACTGCCTCGCAAGAGGACGATTCCTTTTCAACAGAATTGTAAAAGATGAAATCATCACCATGATGCACAACGCTTTGTCGGTTGACAATATTATTCCGCCGTGGCTTGGTAATTACGGTTTTGGTGAATATGCCCGTTTAGGCGGAAAAAATACATATCACAATTACTCAACTGCTTTGTTGGTACTTTATAGATAATCACTTTGAAAATTTAATTAAAAACGTAAAAAATAAGCTGTCCGTAATATATTAGCGGAATACTTGTTTTTCAGTAATTTTTCAGCGGAATTTTTATTTTTCAATTTTTTTTGGTTTATGAATTTTGAAAATAAATTTGAAACTTTTGAAAAATTTCACTGATATATTACAGCAGATATTACAGCAGATTATTTTTTGTAACGAAAAATTAACAAACGAAAAAATTCTGTAGAGACGCAATATTTTTTGTGTCTCTATAGGATTATTATTGTATGATTCGTATATCAACTATCCCCTTGAGAGAATTTTTATGCCGACAGAACCTTCACAGGAACAGGAAATAGAATCTCTTAGAGAAAAGTTAGATTCTATGTACCGCAAAGTTGCCCGCAGCGAGGTAATTGCGCAGAGCCTTCGCGATACACAACACCGGCTGGATTTACATATCAACAAATTCGCACGAATACATGAATACGCACAACGTGTATTTGCAACAAAAGATCGTCAAATGTTGTACGCTGTAATTGTTGAAGGAATCGTTGATATTTTTCAGCTGGAAGCCGGAGGCTTGTTTGAAGTAAATATAGCCGACAAACAATTAATTTTATTGAACGGCTTGAATTTAGAAACCGAACAAACTGTTTTTTCTATTTTATCCGAAGAGTGGAAAACGATGGGATTAGGCGAACAGTTTATATCAAAAAATCAAGCGATTTATGAATCTCCTGTTACAAGTCAACTATGGCTGGACATGGGATTATCGAGTGTTATCATAATGCCGATTTTTAATAATCAGCGTCAACTCAATGGAATGATTTTAGGCGGAATCTCCGAAACGAATAAAGATATTTACGATTTTCTACCGCAAGAATTAACATCACCTTTTATGGTGTACTGCCAACAGATAAGCGGCATTATGGGATTGTTCGACGCAATTGATCGGGCAAATCAAGCCGGACATGCAAAAAGCCGGTTCTTTGCTAATTTAAGTCACGAAATAAGAACTCCAATGAATGCAATTATTGGAATGACACAAATCGCAGAACGCACAAAAGACCACGAAGAAATTGGACGCTGCATCAAACAAATAAAATTGTCATCGAAACATTTACTCGGACTGATTAACGATGTACTCGATATTTCTAAAATTGAAGACGGCAAATTTAAACTCGCACATAATGCTTTCGATTTATACTCGATAATTGAATCAATCCGTTCTAGTATGCAGCAGCTTGCGGATAATAAGTCTCAAATATTGGCGGTTCAGTTTCATAATCTTAAAGACATGCGGCTGCTAGGAGACGAGATACGATTGTCTCAAGTTTTGATAAATTTGATAGGTAATGCGATTAAGTTTACACCCGTGAAAGGTCAAATTCGGTTAGATATTTCGGAATTTTCACACGATCAGGATTCGATTACGCTTCAATTTTCCGTTACAGATAACGGTATCGGAATCTCTTCAGACTTCTTAGATAGAATGTTCAAACCATTTGAACAAGCAGACAACACAATTTCACGCAATTACGGAGGCACCGGACTCGGACTAACAATTAGTCAACACATAGTAGGATTAATGGGCGGCTCAATTCGTGTAGAGAGTTCGTTAGGACGCGGAGCTCGTTTTATGTTCTCGGTACGCTTTGAAAAAGATAAAGCCGTAATTTCAACAAAAGACGAAATACTACAATCAAAAGAGAATACAGATTTCAGCGGATACAGAATTTTAGTCGCCGATGACGTAAAAGTGAATCGGCTGATCATCTGTTCGTTGCTAAAGGAGACTAATATTATTGTTGACGAAGCAGAAAACGGTAAAGAAGCATTTGAGAAAATACAAAATTCACCAGCAGGTTATTATTTACTCGTGTTGATGGACATGCAGATGCCGATAATGGACGGATGTACAGCTACGCGAATGATTCGTACTTCGGAACATCTCGACGCTTTAACGTTACCGATAATAGCAATGACCGCGAATGTTTTCAAGGAAGACGTGCAAGAAGTCCTTGACGCCGGAATGAATGGACATATCGGCAAGCCTGTTGATATACAGATCGTTCTGGAGACCATAAGAAAAATTATCAAAGATAAATCACAATCACAATTCAGTTACGAGTACACTGCTGTCAACTGCTAAAAAAATATTCAATTGATATATACTCTTTGTACTTTAAAATTCGGTTTTATTTTTTGTAACGAAAAAGGTGACCGTTCACGCATAAAACTAGAATCGCCCTGAAAAGACCGCAAGCATTAGTGGTTAGTTCGCATGCGGAGATTAGCACGGATTCTAAAGTTCAAATCACTATGGATTCAAGTTTTTATACTTTTAATTTATTATTTAAAAATCCTGTCAATCCTGTCAAAAAAACAAAACTAAAAATGCGGTCGAGACGACCGCGATCCCGATAACAATAAATTATTCCACTGATATATACTCATTGTACTTTAAAATTCGGTATTATTTTTTGTAACGAAAAAGGTGACCGTTCACGTATAAAACTAGAATCGCCCTGAAAGGGCAACAGGATTATAACCCGCCCC
>JAITKS010000277.1 GCA_031278315.1 Planctomycetaceae bacterium
CCGCTGGGGCGGGCTATAATCCTGTTGCCCTTTCAGGGCGATTCTAGTTTTATACGTGAACGGCCACCTTTTTCGTTACAAAAAATAATACCGAATTTTAAAGGACAATGAGTATATTACCGTAATTCTCGATCTAAATATTATCGTAATCTTTGATCTGCAATTTTTATTATCAGCGTTTCTAATGCGAATCTTGAATTACTTCTGCTGCCGCCCTTTAAGTTTAAATCAGTTTGAAGCAGCCAGTCGATAAGTTGTGATCCTCGATTTCGTCCTAACATCCTCATTTGTTTTTCTGATTTCTCAATGAAAAATTTCTTTACTCCAACTTTGTCTAATGCGGTGTGAACAGAAATCGGACGCCCGGATATTTCGGCGTCAAGAATTAATCTCGTTGCGGCAGCGAATTTTCGTAACGAATATGCAATTTGAGCAAGAATCCCAATCTCATTTTCTCCAGCAGCTAATAAACTGTTAAGTTGTTTTAATGCCGCCGCCGTTTTACCCGCTAAAGCCATGTCAATCATTTCAAATGTAGACTGAGTTCGCCATGAACCAGTTGCTCGCTCAACTAAATCAACATTAATGATTCCGCCCGTGTCCGGCGAAATCATTAACGCAAGTTTCGCAAGCTCCTGATCAAGTAGTCCAGCTTCCGAACCAATCCGTTCATATAAAGCATCCGCCGCCGCTAAATCACATTCAACCTTATGACGCTGCTTCGACCACTTTATAATCCATGCCGGAATTTCTTTGTCCGGTAATGATTTCGCCTCTATTACAAGTCCAACCGATTCCGCCTTTTTGTAAAGATTCGTGTTCGACGGAAATGTTTTTAATTCTAAAACCAATACCGCCGATTCTGACGGTTTGTCTAAATAACTTTCAAGCTCACCACGAAATCGTGACACAAACGAATCTGCACTTTCAAGTAAAACAAAACGCCGATCTCCCCCAAACATCGCACGAGTTGATACTTCCTTAATAAGATCGGAAAAATTTATATTGTCTGCTTCAAAACTCCGATTTGAAAATTCTGCATCTTCGCCATTTAAAACTTGTTCCCGAATAGTTCGTACCGCATGAAATTTAAAAAACGAATCATCGCCAAAAACAAAACATACTTCCCGCACAGAATATTTTTTGACATTACCAATAAAATCTAAAACCGATACAGATTTCATAAAAAATAATTCCCAATTTTAATTACTTACTTTATATTCTACTTTACACTCAAACAAAATTTCCAAAAAATAATATACCTAACAATAACAATTTAGTAATATATCAGTGTAATAATTTTTTTCGTTTTTTTAGTTGTTTACGAATTTTAACTTATCAATCACAGACCTGTTAAGTCCCGCAGAGACGACACTTAATTAGCTCCTTCCGTATGCTGGATCATACAATTAATAAAGTGTCGTCCCTAGCGGGACTTCTTGATAGTTAGCTCTTGTTCGTGTATTTCGTGTTTAAAAACCACAAAAAAGTTAAAAACAAAAATTCCACTGATATATTACTCTTTCTTTTATTCTCTTATACCGGGTATTTTGAATTGAGAGCAGAATTCAGCAATTTCGTTACGAATATTAGTTGTGTGTGCGCCGATATTGTTTATGTTTTTAAGTACTCTATCAATCCAATCGGCGACACGTTCCATTTCATTTTCTTTCATTCCCATTGCCGTTAAAGACGGCGTACCGAGTCTTACGCCGCTTGTTACAAACGGACTGCGATGATCACCCGGCACCATGTTAAAGTTTGCGATAATACCCGATTTCGCTAACGCATCCGCAGCTTCTTTACCCGTGAATTGTTCTTTACGAAAATCTAAAATTAGTAAATGAGTATCTGTTCCGCCGCCGGCTAGCTGCCAACCTTTGTCTAATAAAGCATTCGCCAACTTCTTTGCATTCTTTACAATTTGGATTCCGTAATTTTTGAATTCGTCTGTCAGAGCTTCTTTAAATGCTACAGCCATTCCGGCAATAATATGTAAATGAGGTCCGCCTTGTAATCCGGGAAAAACAGCTCGATCAATTCGTTTCGCTAGATTCAATTTACTGTCAGAATGATAATTCGACTGATACCGGTCTTCAATTTTCGACAAAATAAATCCTGCTCTTGGACCTCGTAACATCTTATGACTTGTACTAGTAACAATGTCGCAATACGGAACTGGATCAGGATGAACGCCGGCAATAATCAAAGCGTTTATATGAGCGATGTCTGCAACAAGATATGCTTCGATTTCATTTGCAATATCGGCGAAATCTTTATATTCGATTTTGTGAGGATAAGCAGTCGCACCAACCCAAATCATTCGCGGACGTTCAATTTTTGCTGTTTTTCGTATTTCATCCATATCGAATCGACCGTTAGACGGATCAGGTCCGTATGGAATTTGAGTGTAATCAATTCCAGAAAAATTCACTTTCCAGCCGTGTGTGAGATGTCCGCCGCTTGGTACGGGCATTCCCATTACTTTGTCACCGGTCTTGAGCAATGCACGATAAACCGCTTGATTGGCAGGAGAACCGCTGTAAGGTTGAACATTAACATGTTCCGATTTGAATAATAATTTCGCACGTTCTATTGCTAGATTCTCTATTTGATCAACAAACTCGTTACCTTCATAATAGCGGGCGTTAGGGTAACCTTCGGCATATTTATCGGTCAGCATTGAACCGCACGCTTCCAAAACACTATAAGAAGCGTAACTTTCTGATGCGATCATTTTTAATGTCGTAGATTCGTATTCTGATTCCTTTTGAATTAAATTATAAATTTCAAGATCAGAATTTTTCAAATTTGGATAACGTTCCATTTGCGTTTAACTTTCTTTATTAAGTTTTTGGTAATTATAGAGATAACTATTTCACACGGATTTTAATATTTTCATTTCTTATTAAATTCCTCACGCATGAAAATTCGTTTTTCGTTTGTTATCTTTTTTCGTTACAATAAATAAATTGAAATGTAAAGACACAATACTTTGTGTGTCTCAACAGAGAGATACAAGGCATGACGTCTCTACAAATTTTTTTCGTTTATTATCTTTTTTTGTTACAATAAATAAAATTGAAATGTAAAGATACAAGCCTTGTGTGTCAATGTTTCAAAAAAATTAAGGGCAATAATATAATAGAATATCCAACTTTGGCAACAGGTTATTAATTGATTCTACTTTTTTTTCCTTTCCATCTTTTGACAGCAGCTTGAACCATTTCTTGAGAGACAGGCTTCGAGATATAATCGTCCATGCCGGCTTCGAGACATTTTTCACGATCACCGCTCATTGCGTGAGCTGTCATTGCAATAATTGGTACTCTTGAATCTTTCACGCCGGATTCGGCAGAACGTATCAAAGCTGCACATTGATAACCATCCATTTCCGGCATTTGGCAATCCATAAATACCATATCGAAGTCTTGTTCCCGTAATGCTTTTAGCGCATCTATTCCATTCATTACCGAATAAACATTGTGTCCAAAAGATGTCAATAATGCACTTGCTACCATAATGTTCACCTTGACATCATCGACCAATAAAATATTTAACGGCGTTAATTCTGATTCGTCTAACATTTCATTCGAGTCGGATAATTGTTTTTGAAGATCAGGTATAAATTTTCGCAATACACTCAAAACATTCGACCCGCGTACCGGCTTTGTCAAAAACTCGATACTGTTCGGTAACAGCGTTTTTTCTAAATCAACCGCACGTCCCAACGAAAACATCGGTGTATAACGAATCGACTTGTACAATTCATTATCATTATTAGGAAAACTCGAAATTGCCTGTTTAATTTCATCGAATGAGTCATCTATATCTACAATCACCCAATCGAATGTTTGACCTGAATCGACTCTATGCTGAATCAAATCAACAAACGATTTCAAATTTTCCGCCTCATGCAATTCTGCACCCCAACTTTTCAAAATTACTTCGAGCGACTTGCGGGTCAAGCTGTGTTTGTCAAAAACTAAAACCGAGCGGTCAGCCAAAACTTGCGATAAATTTTCCGTCTTTATTTGATCTTGAACTCCTGTTTTCGGCGTTTCTAATGTTATCGAAAACATGAACGTTGAACCTCTGCCTAATTGACTTTCAACCTGAATCTGACCATGCATCATTTCGACAAGTTGTCTGCTAATAGATAGTCCTAATCCTGTTCCTCCGTAGCGTCGTGTAGTTGATGTATCCGCTTGCGAAAACGGATCAAAAAGTGACGTTAACTTCTCTTGCGGAATTCCAATCCCTGAATCTTTAACAGAAATAAATATCGTACATTGATCACTTTCAACCGAAACTAATTTCGCCTCGACCAATATTTCACCCGCTGAAGTAAATTTAACGGCATTGCTCAAAAGATTTACCAGAATTTGCCGCACTCGGACACTGTCGCCAATCAACACAGACGGAAACGTCGGATCGATAATTAGTGTCAACATCAATTGTTTACTATGAGCTTGAATCGCTATTGCATCACAAATATCTTCGAGCAGTTTACCCGGCTCGAATTCGATATGTTCAAGTACTAATTTTTTTGCTTCGATTTTAGAAAAATCTAATACGTCGTTTATTACGGATAAAAGCGAAGTTGCACTTTGCTGAATTGTCTCAACATATTGATGCTGTAACGGCGATAATGGTGTTTTCGCAAGTAAATTAGTAAGACCGATAACACCATTCATTGGAGTTCTTATTTCATGTGACATGTTTGCTAGAAATTCACTTTTAGCTTGTGAAGCCAATTCAGCGTCTTCTAATCGCCGCCGTTCTGTAATATCTGTAACAAATCCTTCTGAAACGCTAAAATTCGGATTATTCGGATCAATCTCAACGACTACCGACCGTTCCCAAACCCATCTAATACTTCCGTCTTTGTGAACGAATCTATATGTTGCTTCTAATGGACGTCCGACGGCAAGTGTACTATTATTATCAGCAAGAAGTATTTCACGGTCGTCGGGATGTACTAAATCAAAAAATGACATTCGATTTTTGACTAGATCATCGGGGTCGTATCCGGTTATTGTTGTTAAGCCGTCGCTGACAAATTCCATTGTGAAATCGGGCGAATTATTTCGGCAGCGAAAAGCCATACCCGGCAAGTTTGAAATCAAGGTTTCCATTCGGCGTTGACTTTCGCGGCGTTTCATTGCTTCGAGTGCGATTACACAAAAATCTGCAACTGATGCTGCGAAGGTTGTTTCTTCAAATGTCCATTTACGCGGATTACCGGCGTGTTCAGTGCATACAGTTCCTACGACTTCGCCGTTTACGCGGATAGGTGTATCTAAAAGTGCGCGAATCCCGCCAAGTGCGTATCCATTTGCCATGCCGGGCAGAATTGTATCGGTTTCGGTATCGGGAATTGAGATACTGCGTTCTGATTTGAGAAGTCGAATATAACTCGGATAATCGTAAGCGTTGAAAGGGGGATCAACTGAAAATTCATTTGTCGTTGATGAGTACATTGCAATGTTTTTCAAACAATCGGGATTCAATAACCAAACGCCGACACGTGTAGCTTCGAGGATGCTTGCTGTAGCTTTAGCAATTCGTTTTGCTGCTTCGTTGAAATCTCCGCTTGTAATAATTGGGTCTTTACTTAATTCGATCAGGACTTGATTTTGTCTGTGTAGAAATTCGTTACGTTTATTGTTTTCAGATGTAGATGTATCGCCGGTTTTATTGTGAAAAATTAAGGCGGCAGCACGTTCATTTTGCCATAATACAAACGATACTGAAACATTACATTCCCATTGAGACAATTCAAAAGTTGACAAATTACTTTCGGTTTTATTTTTAGAATTTGTATTTCCGGAATTATTGTAACGTTTATTATTGGGAGTTATTGGTTGACTATTTTGTATCAAGTGAATGAGTTTTTCACGATTATTGCCGACAATTTTTTGTACAAATTGAGCGGCGGGCGGTTCGCCGATACTTTGAATCCATTTATCGAAAGCTGTATTTTTAAATAGCAGTGTACAGCTTTGCGGATTTATAATTGCAAGCGGTTCTTGAATAATTTGCAATAATTGTTCTGAAATAGTTATGTCTTTCATAATTTCATTTTTTGTAATATTTTGGTTAAATATACGCATATTGTATTATGAATTTCGGCGGTATAGCGGTATAAAGGATATTCATTCATTAAAAGGCTTTGATTTCCAAAAATATAAGTGAAAGTTTTTATGCGGTTGTAATTCCGAATTTCGTAGTACGGTAAGAATAAATAAGAATAAAGTAGTGTAGTTATAATTTTTCAAAGACTTGTCAATCGTGTAATTTGAATTAAGTTTTTCGTAGAAATATTACAAACTAAAGCAAAAAACAACAATAAAACTGGTGATTAATTTATGTATTCTTATGAATGATTATGTTTGGCGTATGCGTTGATATAATGCCAGATTGAAAGTAGTGTAATCATAAATTATAAATTGTAAATCTGCAATCCTTCTTTTAATTTAGTTTATTTGTAATATATCAGTGAAATAATTTATTTTTTTTCGGGAACGCGGTCGTCTCGGCCGCATCTTTAGTTTTGTTTTTTTGACAGGATTATAGGATTGACAGGATTACAGTATTGACAGGATTTTTAAATGATAAATTAAAAGAATCAAAACTTGAAACCATCACTTCTTTGTTAGTGATTTGAACTTAGAAGTTAATGATTAAAAAAACAATGAATTTAGTGATTCGAACTTATAGCCGGTACTAATCTCCGCATGTGAACTAACCACTAACCACTAACCACTAACCACTAACCACTATCCTATCATTCTGTTTATCTTGTCAAAAAAAAATATTCCGCTGATATATTACTTTTTATATATTTTGTTTTTTAGATTCCCCCCCTTTGTGGAGAGTAATATTATGATATACTTTTCGGCTTATAAAAATGAGTGAGAATAAGTATAAATGAGTCATGTTATAAATTTAAGTGATTTACGTATTGTATTATGAATTTTGGTGATATAAGTGTATCAAAGTTTAGTTTATTTTCTGATATACTCATTACACTTTAAGATTATTACACTTTAAGATTGTTATACTTTAAAATTGTTACACTTTAAAATTGGTATTTATTTTTAGTGTGATAATATATCTTTTTGCCCTTTTAGCTCAATTGGCAGAGCAACGGACTCTTAATCCGTAGGTTCTGGGTTCGACCCCCAGAGAGGGCATTTATACTCATTACACTTTAAATTTCGGTATTCGTTTTAAACTAAACTCGCCCTGAAAGGGCAATCAGCATTAGCGTAGGGCAACGCCCTACGGGAAAAATATAACACACCAAAGCCCTGTAAGGGCGGCAGCAAAAAGATTATTTATGATCTTTAGGCTTACGCCCTTTCAGGGCTTAATTTCAAAGGTGAAACCATTACGTAGGGCGATTGCCCTACGCTAATGCCGATTGCCCTTTCAGGGCGAATTCGCGGACAATTTTTTAACTCAAAAACAAATTGTATTTATTAAAAAATATTGCAACGTTTATTGACAATTTTTTAAATTAAAAAAATAAAAAACGAATTTTAAAGTGTAATGGTATAACAAAAATCGAAATTCAACATGCGGTAAATATACTATGCCTTAAAAATATTCCGCTGATATATAATCAAATATTTTATCAACTTCTAATCTGTAAATTACAGGTTCGATTTCTGTCGGGCGTATTTAACTCTTACACACCGTACTATGAATTTCGGCAAATTCAAAAGTTGAATAACCTGATTTCAAATAAGATAAATAAGTCAAACCTAAAACTCAAAAAAAGAAAAAGTTAAATTTTACACTGAAATATTAACAAAAAACGTAATATTTATCGAAATATTACCGAAGTTTATTTTTTATTATGCGCGAAGCGATTTTTGTATCTAATAACGTTGAATCTGATAAACCAACTACTCAAGATTCAAAATTAAACCAAGTTGAAGCTGTCAGTAATACATTACAATCAGATATCTGCGAAGAAGATCGTTTACTTCGACCGCAACGAATGAACGACATGATCGGTCAACGTGAAGTATTTGCACGTTTACAGATTTCTATCAGTGCGGCACATAAAAGAAAAGAAACTCTAGGTCATATTCTTTTCGACGGACCTCCCGGACTCGGTAAAACAACTTTTGCAATGTGTATCCCTCGCGAACTTGGTGTATCAATGCAAATTGGTAACGGCGCAACTTTGAAATCGCCTAAAGATGTTGTCCCATATCTGACAAATGCTGAAGAAGGATCAATTTTATTTATCGACGAAATACACAGAATGCAGAAATCGGTTGAAGAATTTTTGTATCCGGCGATGGAAGATTTTCGTATCGATTTAACACTAGGTGAAGGCGTAAATGCTAGAACATTAAACATAAGATTAAAACCTTTTACTCTTATCGGTGCGACAACTCGAACAGGATTAATTTCCGCACCATTGAGAGATAGATTTCAAATGAGAGAACATCTCGATTTCTATAATGTTGATGAGTTAGCGATGATAATCAAACGTAATGCACAAAAATTAAATATTCCAATCGAAGAAAGTGCAGCATACGAAATCGCTATTAGAAGCAGAGGCACGCCAAGATTAGCAAATAATCGATTAAGATGGGTACGAGATTACGCCGACGCAAAAGCAAATGGAAAAATTACAATTAATGCCGCAAATGACGCTCTTCAAATGCAAGGAATAGATAAATTAGGATTAGATGGACAAGATAGAAAATTCCTAGAAACAATTTTAAGAGTTTTCGGAGGCGGACCCGTAGGAATTGAATCTATCGCACACACAATGAATGTATCACCAGATACTTTAACTGACGAAGTTGAACCGTTCATGCTAAGAAGCGAACTACTATTACGTTCACCAAGAGGACGATGTCTAACTGAAAAAGGTTATATACATCTCGGAGCAAAAGCTGAATATATACAAAATAAACAATTCGGAATACTATTCAATTCGGATAATGATTAGTGGTTAGTGGTTAGTGGTTAGTGGTTAGTGGTTAGTTCGCATGCGGTGATTAGTACTGATTCCAATTTCGAATAATTGCAAGAGAAACACAAATTTTACGAAAAAATCTCTAATAACTATTCCTGTAAATTCTGTAATCCTGTAATCCTGTCAAAAAACAAAACTAAAGATGCGGTCGAGACGACCGCGATCCGGTAACAATAAATTATTTCATTGATATATTACTAGTTTGTTTATTTTCTTTCATACGTCCATCC
>JAITKS010000307.1 GCA_031278315.1 Planctomycetaceae bacterium
TATCCTTTTATCGAAAATAAATAAGACAAATTATAAATATTCTTTCAAGTAACTTATATCTGATATTATTAGAATACATCAGCTATTTTGCCCAAACTATACAATCGGAATAAATTAGCGGTCAGTGGTTAGTGGTTAGTTCGCATGCGGAGATTATCACGGATTATAAATTCAAATCATTAAATCACTATGCACTAACCTTATTTTTTTTATTAACCACAGAGGACACAGAGAACACAGAGAAAGATGATTTTGTAATTTTAAATTTTGTAATATATCAGTGGAATTTTTTTGACAGGATTACAGGATTGCAGGATTTACAGGATTGTGGTTAGTTCGCATGCGGAAATTATCACGGATTATAAGTTCAAATCATTTAATCACTATGCACTAATCTTATTTTTTTTATTAACCGCAGAGAACACAGAGAACACAGAGAAAGATGATTTTCGTGTGTTTCGTGTTTAAAAAAATCATTTCAATCATACAAATCACAAAAATCATAGTTCAGACAATTAACCGCTATCCTGTAATCCTGTAATCCTGTCACAAAAACAAAAATTCATTTTATAACGGGATTCCGTATAGTTACATTAAATTACAAATCGTTTATAATCCTCGCTCTTATTTTGTGAAATTTCGTATGTTTGGTTCGGAAAAATTAAAATTGATTTTCAAATTCATAACTAAAAAATTTGAAAAAAAATTTATTCCGCTGAAATATTACCGAAATTCTAACTTACCCTTAACCAATGGAGAAAATGAATCATGTCAGTAAAAACTACTGAATCACCCCAAAACAATACTGGAAAAATTTTTATTGTCCAACAACAAAATTATTGTTTCCGCTTTATAACGTTTGCACTATTTTGCGCAACGTTATTTTTCACCCTTTACAGCAATACCCACATTGCGACAGCTCAGATAATGGTCAATCGAGTTGTCCCGCTGCCTCCGTATTTCGCTAACTCGAAACTCGCCTACGAACAAGGCGACTTCCCAATAGCACTGAAATTTCTTACCGACGATATAAAACACGCCGTTAAATTCAATCTGCCTAACGGCTCGCCGATTTACTGGATCGATTCAATTTGCTTCCACACAATGATCGGTGAATGTCACTACCAAATGGGTGACTACAAAAACGCAATGGCAGCCTTCAACATGGCAGTCGATATTTACATGGATCAACCTAATTGGCTAAGCAACGTTACTTACGACAGCTTTCCAATATTAAAATCACGAGCCGAACTCCCTCTGCCTTGGGGAGCATCAACACGAAAAGGCGGCTTCGGAAACTTCTCTAATTGTAAATTTAAAATCTTACAGCAATCCCCCAAACTAATCGCACTAGGCGGCTCACCGGCAATCACTACACAAAATACATTGACCGTTATCTACGCCGACGAAATTATTACACGCCTCGCAATCGCAATTAGACGGCGCGCTGAAATATTAGGACCTTTATCCCGATTCGATGACCGTACCGTCAAACTAAATAAAATATTCGCCGACCGCCCTTGTCCGCCAAATCACTTTACCGGTGCATGGGTCGATGTCCTTTACGGACTAACTTTGTCTGCAATCGGCGATTACCAAATGGCAATTCCACAACTCGAAAAAGGTATATTAATGCAAAACTCATTCGACCATCAACTCACACCTTACGCATTATTTGAACTCGGTAATATTGCAATCCTTGAAGGTAAAGCGGCAGCCGCTCAACAACTCTTTTTTGAAACATCACTCTGCGCTGCATATTTCGGCGATAATGCACTAATCGGTGAAGCATTCAGTAATATCGCCAAAGCACAGAAACTAATCGATCAAACTAAACCTGTCTTACTGCTCAAACAAGCACTCGTTTATTTCTCGAAGTCTAATCCTAAAACTAAAGCTAAACCAAGTCCGCAAATCCTTATCCCGATATTACACGAAATCGCCGACGACGCCCTGACTGTAGGCGATACCAAAACCGCACTCGACGCATGTAACCGCGCAAAAAATCTAATTAAATTCGTCAACACGGCAGCCGCAGCACGAAATTTATTTATCGGCGCAAAAATCGAATACTTGACAGCACTAGCAAATTATTCGGCGAATCGCCCTTTCTCGTTAAAAATCGGCGATGAAAATCTCGTGAAATCAATTACGGTAAATCGTCACGCATCGCTGTGGATGTATCACTTAGAACTGTTAGAACAATCATTTCTCAACGGATTGGTCGCAACACAAGGATTGATCTCACCGCACGACGCAAGCGATCTATACGAAATTTTACTGCGTGAACCTACCGCAATAGATTGGGCAACAAAACCAATCGATTGCATCACACAAATGACTTGCACAAACCCCAAAGCATACCAACGATGGTTCGTCGTAGCCGCAACAATGCTGGCAGATAAAGAAAAAGCTTTCGATATAACCGAACTAGCAAGACGCGCCGCATTCTACTCAATCCTACAAAATAATACGCCGCCGGCTCTGCAATTAAATCCAAGACACCTCGCACTGAGAATAATGTTCGAAGGCACAAGCAGCGACGCCGCAGACGTACAACAAGAACGTAATATGCTGGCTATCGACTTCGCAAAATTCGGACAACTGTCAGATAAAGTACGCGAAATCAAAAAAAGCCTATTCGACTTGCCAATCATGCCGAAAGAAGAATACCAAATCACAATGCAAAAAAATTTACTTACCGAACTCCAAACAACAAGCTTCGCACAAGAAGTAATGCTGCGGCCAATAGCTTTGTCCCGCACAAAAGTAACAACAGTCTTTCCGCCAATCGTTAAAATTAATAAACTTCGCACCGAATTGCCCGAAAAAACCGCAATGCTGCTGTTCTACGAAGACGCTCTCGGTGATATGCACGGCTTCCTAGTTGACCGGCATAACTTACAATCATGGATAGTCGCTAAACCGCAACGCGAACCGGCACTCGGTCAACTTATTACAAATTACCTCGAATCAATCGGAAATAAACGCGAAGGAAATTCAATCCTACGCGCAAAAGAAGATATCATCGATTCAGATAAAAAATGGAAAACCGCAGGTAACACCTTACTTCGACGATTACTCGGTCAAACACGTAACGTCAATTTTACAGAACTTGTCATTATCCCATACGGACGCCTTTGGTACGTTCCATTCGAAGCCTTAACAATACAAACCGGTAACGAACTCCAGCCTCTTATCTCCGCCGGAAAAGAACCAATTACCGTAAGATATGCACCAATGGCATCGCTCGGTATCCCGAAAAAAACAGCAGTACGAAGTAAAATCGATGAGACACTCATAATCTACGGTAACTTAATGGGAAAAAATGATTCCGCCGCCGCCCTCGACGCTGTCGATAGATATACAAAAAATAATATGATAAAAAATATGACCCTCGCACCATCAAAAGAAAATAAATTACCCGACTTCCCCGGAACAGCCTCTGCCTTTGCAACACAAGTAAAACAGTTAATCGTCCTAGATGACATTCCAACATCAAATGTAAAATTATTAGAATGGTCGCCGTTCACAAATGATAAAAATAAACTGAAAAATCCTGTTGCAAGTTGGCTCAATTTGCCTTGGGGCGGACCGCAATTAGTCGTTTTACCGGCTTTTCATACCCCAGCTGAATACGCTTTGAAACCTTCAAGCTCATCAGCAAAACCGCCGCTAGTCCCGCCAAACGGTAACGATATATTTATGACCGCAATGACCCTAGAAGCCTGCGGCGCAAAAACAATCCTACTAAGCCGATGGCGAACCGGAGGACGCTCCGCTTTCGATTTAGTTGGTGAATTTATGAAAGCCTATCCCGAAACATCAGCCGCAACCGCATGGAGACAAGCCGTATTAAATGTCAGTATAAAACCAATCGTACCTGAACAAGAACCAAGAATAAAAATCAATAATCAAAAAGATGAAATCCCGCTTGCTACACACCCTTTTTTCTGGAGCTCTTTCATATTAATCGACAGAGGTGAAACAACCGAAAACGAAACAAAAAATAATACAGATAACTAAATTCAAAGTAATAAAAAATAATAAAAAATAAGTAATATACTTTTCACACTTTAAATTTCGTTTTTTAGTAATATATCAGTGGAATATTTTTTTTTATTAACCACAGAGGACACAGAGAACACAGAGAAATATGATTTTGTAATTTTAGATTTTAAATTTAAGTGAATTACTAAAAAATATTTTAGCTGGGAACGCAGGCGTCCCGCCTGCATCTTTTTTGTACAAAACAAAACTAAAGATGCGGTCGAGACGACCGCGTTCCTTCTAACAATAAATTTTTACTTTAGGTTTTTCGAAATTCTCTGCGGCTAATAAAATAATTTCACTCCGATAAATTACAATTTTTCTAGTTGTAGGAGTTGTTGTTTCAATTTGAGTCCGCCGGCGTAACCGGTTAAGGAACCGTCTGCACC
>JAITKS010000390.1 GCA_031278315.1 Planctomycetaceae bacterium
TCCTGTTCGTTACAAGGACCAGCTACGTTAAAATATTTCATCGTTATTAAAAAATTAAAATTATTTGATTACATGTTAGTTTGTTTTGTATTTTTGTTTATTTCATATTTGCAAAAAAAATACTGAAAAAACAAAATATATACGAAAGTTTACTAATTCTCCATATCCGGTTTGAGTTGTTCGACCAAACGAAAAATTTCGTAGAGACACAAGGCGTTGTGTCTCTACATTTCGGTTTTATTTTTTGTAACGAAAAATATAACAGCCCGTACTTTAACTTTCGGACATCTCTATTAACTTAACTCGCTAATCTGAAAGCAGGACTTCTACGCTTCCAAGACATTTATAGTTAATGCCGAAATTTATAGTACGAGCTGCATACATTATAAGTTGCTAGACTTCCATCTAACAAGTTGCTAGACCTTCCATCTAATGTTCAAACTAATGTTCAAACTTTATCTGTTCAGACTTCATCCGGTATGATGTACGGCGATCTATAATCACGTTTCCAATATTGTGCGGCTTCTGGATTTTTTGGCGTTCCCGTTTCAGTGTCGATATTTATTTTAACACCGCCTAATCGATACGAAATTGTAGAATAATGCACCAAAGCAGTGCTGCAATGTCCGGTTGCAATATCAGCATTAGGCAGCTCACGGGAACGAATACATTTCAAGAAATTCTCTTTGTGTTCATTGTCAGGAAAACGCCCGAACTCGGCACTCTTTACGACCGGCTTACGGTCTTTCGGACGATCATATACTTCCCATCCTCCGCCGTGTCTGCCTACAATCATCAAACCTTTTGTTCCGTATAATTCAATTCGTGTTGCACATTGCATCCAGTACGGGAACATGTCCGATTGACGAACTACACTATCAATTTTCAACATATAATTTGTGTAAAGAGTCTCTTCAACTGTAAATATCAAATCATCGTAATCATACGTTGCAATTAAAGTATCCGGTGTTTGAGCGTCGCTATTTGGGTCGGTGTAACGTCCGCCTGCTGCATACGCACTATTTGGATATTCTTTGCCTACGAGCCATCGTGCGAGATCAATTTGATGTACACCGTCGTTTAGAATATCACCTGAAGAGAAGTCCCATAATTCATGCCAGTTGCGATGTAGAATTGTCGAAGAATACGGTCGTTCTTTGGCGGGACCGAGCCATGCACTCCAATCGAGATTATTAGGTTGCGATTCATTTTTTATCTTAAACGAATTCATTTCACGTTTCTGATTAAAAACTCGGCACAAATGTATTTTTCCAAGTTTACCGGAATCGATATATTCTTTCGCCTTGAGATTATACGGCGCACTTCTATTTTGCGTTCCATGTTGGACAATTCTTTTGTATTTTCTTGCGGCTTCTATCATTTTTTGTCCTTCCCATCCTGATTGTGAAGCTGGTTTTTCAGTGTAAACATCTTTACCCGCTTGACACGCAAGAATAGTTCCTAACGCATGCCAATGATCAGGTAACGCAATTATTACCGCATCAACGCTTTTGTCATCTAAAACTGTCCGCATGTCGGCAGCATATTTTGATTTCGTCGGCTCTGATACTTTTTTACCGCGACCTTCTTGAATATCGCAACAGTACAATACATTAACATCATCAAACTCCCGAAATCCTTTTATACGAGAGTTATTCGGATAATTAAATCCGTTCAGCAGCCCCCCGCCGCGGTCGCCGCAGCCAATCAACGCAAAGTTGATCTTGTTATTTGCTGAAGTGTCCGCAACCGATTTAGAACTCAAAATCGTTAAACCAACTCCGAGTCCTAGCGAAGTCTGCATAGTGTTTTTAATAAATTCACGGCGTTTCATTGAAATATCTCCTAAAATAAGCTTAAACTGATTTATCTGAAATCACCCAAACAGATCAGATAAAATTCAAATACCAGTTTAAATTTGTTAATTAAATTGATTGTTAAATTGTCTGTAACCGCTCACCAAAGTAAATGTCAAGTAAATACAATTCGACAATAAATATATAGAACTAAATTTACTGAAATATATAGTGACTATACTGACAATTATTTTGAAATAACTCTAAAATTTCTATTTTATTTTTTTACCGCAGTGAACACAGAAAAAAATTAAATCGGAATCAAATTATTTTAACTTGTTACTTATATTTCCAATCTAAACAGAAAAAAAATTATACATTACGTATTATGAATTTCGACAGTACAAAGACATATCTGTATATCTATAAAAAACATTAAAATCAGTTTTCCGATTAGATAAACAAGCTCTCAAGCTTTTAAATCTCCGAAAAACATAAGACAATTTGTATAATTATTAGAGTTATTCTATTGTGACTATTCACCAATATTTTTGAATTGTTCACACTTGAAATTTCTGTTTACCGCTGAAATTACAGATAGAACATTAAATCAGCGAAACACAAATTCCGCTGACTATAAATCAAACTGCGGAATTATACCGAATAAAAAAAACTATACAAGCCGGAAAAAAATTTATATCGAAACAATGTCTATACGAAAAAA
>JAITKS010000350.1 GCA_031278315.1 Planctomycetaceae bacterium
ACATTACATTGAATCCATTCAGTATCTTTACCAGTTTTATCAAATTGCTGAATTTGAAAACCTTGTTCGACCAAATAACGATGAATCATTTTGTCGATGTGAGAACGTTCCGTAATAACAGCGTCGCACCAAACGATTTCTTTTCTCACGTTGAGTTCATGACATTCTTGATCGACACGTTTTTCAACGTTGCCGTTGGTTTCTCCAATTTTGAGATAACCGGAATGCTTGGGAATTTCAGGAGTCGTAAATGCGTAAAGTTTCATGTTTGCATTTAGAGTTAAAGATACAATTTAAAGACACGGCACTTATTGATCGTGTAATTAAAGATATTTCTCTAAAATCAATTCTTTTTGTTTTTTGAATTTTAGCAATTGTTGTTGTAAATCGGCAATTTGTGCTTCAATTTTTTCAATTTTGGCGATAATTTTTTGCTGAATAGAAAGAGATGGAAATTTAATATTTAATCTTTTTATTCTGTCAATAGAAGCTCGCAGTGTTCTTGAAAATTTTTGATTAATTCCTTCTTTATTAAGTATCCATGCCAAATATTTAGGTAGTATTTCATTTGTTTTTATCCGTAAAACGCCGCAATGGTCGGTTGGATAAAAAGGATTATCAGCAGGCATATAACAGATATCTAATCGACCTGAAGTTCCATGTCCGGAAGGATATGTTTTTTCAAGAATGATATTTTGAGGAGAGTAACCTTTTTCTAACAAACGGTTCACACATTCTAAAACAACAAAATTTTCAGGCTGTGAAAAATTCTGTGTAGTTTTACTGTCACTTTTAATTTCTTTACCATACCGGATAATCTCGTTAATAAAATCAATTTCAATAGCGCAAGTGTCTGAGTATATTTTATGATATATACCGCTTTCATTTTCTTTAGGAACGAAACCTAATTTTTGAATGACGCTTTTAATTGAAATTTTTTCTTGCGTTTTCATTATTCGTTATGTTTTTTAATGTTTGGTGATTTCTTTCAGAATCGTAATATATCAGTAGAATATTTGTTTTTCAACTTTTTTTGGATTATGAATTTTAAAACTAACTTGAAGTCTTTGAGAAATTTCACAGATGTATATTACAAAAAAAAGTGAAAAACAAAACATTCTACTGACATATTACAAATTTTCCGCATTCGATATTATCTATTTACACCATACGGTAGAGCATTAAATTTTTCGGGAGTTGGGTTATCGTAAGCGGAATCAGTTTGGAAAGGATCAAACGGACCAGGTCGTTGTACAATTGGTGCGGTTTTTATTCTTGGCGGTTGTGAAATCCAATTTTTGCCTTGAAAGATTGGGTCTTCCATGCAACGTACTTCTTCTGTTCCATAATATGGCCCCATTGCGTCGACCCATAAAATTACACGTAATAAGTCTTCACCTATAACTTTTATTCCATTATGTTCGCCGCTGCTCATTCTTTTTACCAGACGGCTTACATACGATAATCTTTCCATAGGCGGAAAAGTTGCGTATGCTTTCGGATCGAGCGTTGTATAACCTTCGACAATAATTGTATCAGCCCATCCTAATCCGCCTGCACCGTTAGGTAAATTGTAATGTTTTGCCCATGTTGGATTTCCCATTAACGTCATGTATGGTTCTTTAAATCCGAGCATTCCCGGTCTCAGGGTTGCATTAAATTTTTTATACGCTTCGTTGTTTGGGTCTTGGTGACATTTTCCGCAATATTTATCTAAAGTTGGTTGGACATAACGTTCATAACTTACCGAAATATCTTCCCAATCGACAGGTTTTATTTTCAACGGTGCTTTCTTTAACGCCTTTCCGGTTTGAGCAGTAACCGGCGTGCGAATATGCGATTCATGACAACCAAGACAACCGCGAACTTCACCCGGTAAAACTCCTGTAAAACTTTTCATCGTTTGAAGTGCAAGTTGATTCTCATCTAATAACTGAAAATGTAGTGCAATTCCTGTTGGTGCTTCAAAACTAACACTGCCGTCAGCTTCAATCGGAACCGTGCCGATTATTTTCTTAATACCTTCCGATTGACTAGCAGATATTTCCGGTCCCGACGAAACATAATTACGCTTGCCCCAATACGTGTACGTTTTATGATCAATCGACCAAATACGAATATATTTAGCTTTACCGCGTAATTTTTCGGGTGCATTTTCATACACGTTGTTACTATAAATAATTCCGGTTTCGGGTTTATCTCTATTTTCCCATGCCGGCCAATTTACTCTATCGGCAGAAACTGTTGGTATCGGTCGTTCTCTAACAGGAAGAGCATCCCAAATGTGATGTTCACCTTCGAATACAATTTCACGATTACCGTGTACATCCATCAACAGCAATACGAATTTATTCTGACGAAGATTACGTTCCGCCGAGACAAGAAAATCTTTTTCACTCAAAGGATACGGCGAATGATAATTTGTATATTTACCGGCAGTGTGGTAATCGTCTGTTTCTTTTGGATCAACAGGTCCGTTGCCGCATTCGGGCCAAGGTTTTTCTTGTGTAACTTTAGTTAGACCGTCAGGAAAATTAAAACCTTTCGACGGATCAATAATTCCAATGCTTCCGTTAAACCAATTGTGATGCGCTGACCCTGTAAACATTACACGTTCACTTCCCGGAATTTGTCTAGCGTCTTTTAATAGATCGGGCCAAACAGATTGATTCCCCCAAAAAGTTTGAACTTGTGTACCGTCTGTATTCATCGTCCACAGACTTTGTGCTCTCCACAGCGGTTTATCAGTATATTCCCATCTTGTGTAAATAATTCGTCCGTCGTGCATTACCGACGGTGTGTATTCCGGCTCGCCGTTACGTGAAATGATATACAAATTTTTATCACCGAGTTTCGTATCGAGCGGCATTCTTGCCATAACAAAAGCGTTTGTCGGCGGCATACATCGGACATAAATATGACCTCGCGTAGTTAAAAACATTATGTTTTTACCATCGGGCAGATAAATTGGATCCATATCATCGAAAATACCGCCTGTCAATTGACGTTCCCCTGAACCGTCAATATTGATTTCATAAATGTGGAAATTTTTCTCATTGTGCGGCTTGAAACTAACAAGAACCCGCTTTGCATCATAAGACAAATCGGGTCGCCAGAATGAACCGTGTAATGGTTCTTGCGGCATTAATTTTGTTTGTTGTCCATCTGGTTTTAAACCTTGTAATTTCAGTAATCGTGCGCCGGGAATAGCCATGTAGCCTAAACGATGACGAGTTTCATGATGCGGTTCATTTCCGCGCGGCGTCGGACCATCAATAAAGACTAAAGAATCGAAATCAATTACAGGATTTTTGAACATAATTTCACGTTTGATTTTTCGTACAGAAAAATATAAATCGACATCATGAGTTGTTGTTGGTTTTAATTTTGCAGCTGTTTCTAATTCATCGAGTTGTTTTAATTCGGAGTCGAATTTAATTTTATTGTAAAATTGTTTTTCGATTCTTTCTGCTAATTTACGTGTCCAATCGATTTCTTGACAAATATGTGCAATAGTTGGATTATTGCCGCATTGAAAGAGCCATTCTTCTTCGATAATTTTTTTAGCTTCTTCAGATGTTTTATTTTTAACCGGCGGCGTTGAAGGTTTTACATATCCTGCGACCGCTTCGTTTGCGTGGGGACGTTTTTCGACTTCATTCTCCATTTCATATACTATTTCGAATAAAGCGTTGGCATTGCGATCAGACTTTTTAGCTTTTTCTTTTTGGAACATACCGTGAATTGTTTTAACTCGATTCCATTTCATGCGGTCTTTTTCAGACAAGATATTCCATTGCGATTCTGTCAATGGTAAATATTCAAGATATGCTGTTTCGAGTTCGTTTGCGCGATTTAATAAATTTTCTTCGTTCCATGTCATTAACGCAATTGGGCTGCGTCCGTATTTTACAATCGAGGCGTTGACTTCATGCGGATAATCGTTACGTAAAATACGGTGTAATGCAACGATTGTAAGTTGGTCTAAATTTTCGCCTTGTGCTGTACTGTTTGCGGCATTGGTTCTTGTTGCGGTTAGAGTTTGCAGATAAGAATCCGACTTTGCATACAATTGGGCAGCTTTGGTTTCAGCTTTAGTTTTAGCTTCTTTTGTTTTAGTTTTTGTTTCAGTTTGTTGTAGTTTGTTGTTTGATTGATTTTGTTTTCCGTTTTCGAATGCGTTGTTAATTTCTTGTTGTGTCAAAGCTCTTTTGTAGAATCTCAAGTCGTCCAAGTATCCGTCGTAAAATTCGCATGTACCGCCATAAGAACCGATGTAAGCGGGAACATTTACGGTGATTGAATCGACATCTTTCCAGCCGCCGTATTCGTAACGCCAATAATGCCGGAGCGGTCTGAAGTCGGCGGAGGTATTTATTTTCGACGATTGACGTTCATAGCTGCCGATTTCTTTACCGTCGAGATAAACCCGCATAAATTTTCCGTCGAATGTTCCGGCGGCAAAGTGCCAATTTCCGTCTAGGAGTTCTTCTTTTGTTATGAGGGCGTCGCATTCGGCGTAGTTTCCGCCTGTGTTTATTCCTAGTGTTAGAAATTTACCTGAATGTTGAAATGCAAACAGCAATCGATTTTGTACTGGACCGTTGGCGTCTTCTTTACGGATAATGGTTTGAAAGCCTTCTAGTTTACGTGGTGAAATCCATGCAGAAAAAGTGAGTTGTTCCATACCGGCAGGAATAAAATCGGCTGGTATTTCGATTATACTTTCTTTGAGATCGATTCCTTTACCGTAAATTCCGTCGATTGAAGAAATCGGTTTATGTGATTTCGCATTGAATTTTTCGTTGACTGAATTTTTGATTATGTTTTCGGAATTAGAGTCGAAAGTCCATATTCCGACTAAGTTGTTGTCGGCAGCAAAAGTAAATTGCAGCTGAAACATTAAAAACGGTAAAAGTAACATTGTCGTCATCAAGCGGCAATTGTTGATCAATTCAAATATATTTTTGTACATTTTTGTACTCCTTATTAAAGTTATTAAAGTACCCGTAATTTAAGATTTGATTTTATCAATGCTTATCAATGCCGGATTATTTACTTGAAAGGGTAATCGGCTTTTATGTTTAATATTATCGAAATTTCTAAATACGAGTAATTAAATTTTAGGGTTAAGGGTAAATTATTTTCGAGTGAGTAGTAAATTAGTAATAAATTTAGTAATAAATTTTAGTAATAAATATTGTGGAATTTTTGTTTTTATATTTAGTTCCGGCGAGGGTGTAGGATTCCGGCGGGTGTGTCAGGATTATAGTTTGTTTTAACGCGGCGGGTTTAAGTTTTCTCTTTCCTCAATGTTCTGAATGGGCGACGGGAAGATAATTAAATAACGAACCGTTTAAAATTTCTTATTATTGTTTTGGGTTTTATTATTGTTGTTATCTACGATTATTTCACTGATATATTACTAATTTATACAACTCGTACTATGATTTTGCCGATTCAAAAGTATGTACACATCGTATTATGATTTTCGGCGATATGGAAGTTATTCTTTAAGAAGCTTGTTTTCCGATAGATAAACAAGCACAACAACCGAAAATTAAAGTGAAGCAGTTTAACACAAATTTATTTAACTAACAACAAGGGGGTTTTTAGATGTTCTATTATTTGTTTTTTAATATATCAGTGAAATATTTTTTTTATTAACCACAGAGGACACAGAGAACACAGAGGAAGAATATTTTGTAATTTTAGATTTTGTGAAATAATTTATCCAATTTAATTCCGTGTGCGGCGAGTACACCACGCACAGACAAACACGTTTGACGCAACCGTAGGGGCGTATCTTGCATACGCCCTACGCACACGCCGTAGGGGCGTATCTTGCATACGCCCTACGCCTACGCCCTAATCTTATTTTGTTTTTATTAACCACAGAGAACACAGAGAACACAGAGAAATCAAATTTTATAATTTTAGATTTTGTGAGATAATTTATCCTTTTGATTCCGTGTGCGGCGAGTACACCACGCACGGCTACTTTGGAGATACCCCTTCGGGGTATGATAATAAAAGAACTAATAATCAAGAAGTCCCGCAAAAAAATAAATTATTTCACTGATATATTTCATCTTATTAGTTCTTTGCTTTGGAAAAAACTCTTTTATAAAGACTCATAAGTAATTCTTTGATTGTGTGTTTTTCTGTTTTATCAAAACCGAACAATATCACAAA
>JAITKS010000351.1 GCA_031278315.1 Planctomycetaceae bacterium
GATAGACAAAATAACTCTCTGTCAAAAATTCTATCATCGGAAATTCCGAAGATACAAGATAGACAAAATAACTCTCTGTCAAAAAATCTATCATCGGAAATTCCGAAGATACAAGATAAACAAAATAACTCTCTGTCAAAAATTCTATCATCGGAAATTCCGAAGATACAAGATAGACAAAATAACTCTCTGTCAAAAAATCTATCATCGGAAATTCCGAAGATACAAGATAGACAAAATAAAACCAAATTTCAAAATATGAAAAGTATATCACTATTAACTAATACCGCATCACAATAATCAAACAATTAATCAATCAATTCAACCAGATATAATTTATGCTGAACGGCTCATAATTTTTTTTTGTTGAATTGTTGTTACATGTTTGTTTCTGTGTCATATCCTGTACTGTTTGCAATACTATTCATCGCCTCGGCAAGAGATTCAATATGATGATAATTCTTTGTATAAATTCTACAAATTCGATAACTCTGCGGAATATATCTGAATAAATCCTCATCTTCCAAACGGCGTACCGTTTTCATCGACGGATCAAATAAACAATTTTGCACATTTATTATATTTTGTTGACCGCCCGAAATATCACTTTGTACTCCGCCCCGCAATTGATGCCTCGCACAATCAATTTGGAAATCAATCGACCGCAAATTTTCAGGTAACTTGGAAATTATCATCTGCTTCAAAATCTCTTCATTGCCAAAAATACTCGTATGCTCACGATTGTCAGATTGAAACAAAATCGTTTTTTCCGCCGCCATCCTAAACGGAACTTGCCGCATTAGAAATTTTTGCCACAACAATCCTAACTCCCGCTTCTCAAGATTAATCGATTGACCAAATCTAGAAACATCTATCAATAACGACCACTCCGTAAATCCTAAATAATCATCAAGATAATCAAGCGGATTGCGTATCTCCTTTTTGTCCGGTAATTTAGGATCAGGAAAAATATACCCCATACTCCTTTCAAATAATTCATTCAAAGTAAGATCAATCGCACGAACATCACGATGAAAATATATCGACCTAAATAACTCACCCCGCACATTAAGAAATCGAATCAATGCCGCAAATCCCTTTTGATGTATCGTCAATCCCTCCGGCGTAAAAAAAGAATAATGTATCAACCTGTCAACATCAACAATACTCGTTCCAAATCCCGTCATGTATGCATCACGTAACACAAAATCCATGTTGTCAACAGTGTACAACCCGCTAAAAAGTGAACGTAATAACTTTAACCAAAAAGGAACCTCAACCTTCTGATTCAATACCGGACGCACAATCAAAAAAGCAATCTGCTCAGGATCAAGAGTCTCACTTGAATCAATCTCACCGCGAGGATTTCGGCGTATTTTACATAACATCGGAGAAAGCTTGCGGCGTATTATCTCAGCACCAAGCTTTTCATGATTCAAATTAAAATTTGAAAGATAATGCGAATCAAAAAAATGTCCAAACGGTCCATGACCAACATCATGCAAAAGTGCAGCCATGCGAACAAGTGATTCAAGATAATTCCGACTCGGTAATTTTTCATTACAATTTATTTCTTCACACGTATCTACAAGACTCGTATAAAGTTGTTCAATCACTTTCGATGCAAGATGCATACTGCCAAGTGAATGCTGAAACCGTGAATGTTCCGCCGTCGGATAAACAAACCACGCCGTTTGTAACTGATGAATCTGCCTCAAACGCTGCATCCACGCAGAATCAATAATATCCCGTTCCGAAACCTCACCCGAAAAACTCGAACCCGACAAAGGAATATAACCATGCACCGAATCATAAACAAGATTGTCATCCTCATAATAATTTATCGCCCGCATATCTCTCATATTTTTTGTTACAATAAAGTTGATTATTAATCGTA
Organism: Planctomycetaceae bacterium; assembly: GCA_031278315.1. Classification (GTDB taxonomy): domain Bacteria; phylum Planctomycetota; class Planctomycetia; order Pirellulales; family Thermoguttaceae; genus WRKP01. The sequence goes on from JAITKS010000351.1 coordinate 1,898, forward strand.
ATTTAACCGCAAATTCTATACGAATTGCATTTATTCAAACAATGATCTGGAATTGCATTTATTCAAACAATGATCTGTATAATTGAACATGTTTTTCAATCATTTTTTCAAGACTGAAATGTTCAATTACACGTTTTTTCGCGGCCTCGCCCATTTGCATTCTTAACTTTTCATTCTCCAATAATGATAATACCGCCTTTACAAAATCACGGCGTAACTTACGAAAATCATTACCTGAATCCGGTATCAATATTCCTGTTTCACCATCGATAACAAGTTCATTGTTACCCGATATGTCTGTTGCAATAACCGGTATTCCAAACATCATCGCTTCAAGTATCGCATTCGATTGCCCCTCATACGCACTAAGATTCAGTAATAAATCAAACGTTGGTATCATACGAATTGCATCATTACGATGTCCCAAAAAATGAACACAATCAGCAAGCCCCCATTCATCACGATAACGCAATAACATATCCCGCTCTGGTCCATCGCCTATCACAACTGCATGAAAATGTAAATCTAAAAATCGCAGCGACTCAAATATCCACAACGCATCCGTTATTCTTTTTTGCGCCCATAATCTCGCAACTATTCCAATAATATACGGTTGACGCCGTGATACAATTTCATTCGATACCGGTGAATATGTCTCAATTTCAAAATTATATTTCGGATTATTTACCGGAATATAATCGCCGAAAGGTAACGAATCCGATACTCCAATCAACGTCAAAAAATCCTCGCGGCTATATGGATTGACATTTTCACACAACGGAACAACCGCATTCGGTATCACAATAAACTTGTCCGCCGATAATCCATTCCGAACATAAAATTCTTTCACACCTTCACTATTCGTAACAATAAAATTCGTCTGTCTCTCTAAATATCTGTCAATACAAAATTGATAACCGCTCTTCCACAAATCGACACAACGTTCCCCCGCAATAATAAATTTTACACCGCAAGAAATCGCCGCTCTCCGACCATAAGAATTACCCGCAAAAAGCCACGTATGAACAATATCCGGCTGAAAACGACACATTACTTCCTTGAGACGCCAATATGCAAACGGATCAATTTTAAAACGTTTGCCAATCAAATGATAACGTATTCCCGATTTCAAAAGTTCATCCTCAAGCTCTCCGCCGCGAGTCAATACCGCTACTTCTACATTAAACTCTTCACGTGGAAGATTACTCGCAAGAAGCACTAATTGCTTCTCCGCTCCAGAACGATCAAGCGTCGGAATTACGAAAAGAATTCGCTTACAAAACATAGAAAAAAAACTTAATACTAAAGTTAATTAAAATACGAAATACGAAACCCTACAACAATCTTAAAAATGAAAATCTCATGAATAAAAAAACGAAAATGAATGTGAAAAAAAAATTTTTTTGATAATACTTTAATACGTGTACTATTAATTCTGAACCAAAAATTACTAAATGAAATTTTAATCAATTCAAATAATCGTAACGATAATTCACTATACTTTCACCAAACATATTTTTTATTGTTATCTTCCTAAAACAATTACGGTACTTCCACTCATAATCATAAAAAAAAATAATAATATATCAGTGAAATTTTTAAAATTAGTCTTTGCAATATTATTGCCGTCAAAGGAGAAATGATCTTGTAGTATTCTAGTAGAATATTACAAATATTCAACATTTGAACTCTATACTGACCAAACTTTATATAATCTTCACACTTGAAAATTCATTTTTCGTTACAATAAATAAATTGAATATAATATGTATCGTTTATAAATTACAATTTATTAAACGTCGTCGAGACACAAGGTATTATGTCTCGGCAGAAATTTTCGTTTGTTTATTTTTTTCGGTAAGTCCTTGAATATAAGTTACAAATTTTTGTTTATTCTTTTTGAGTTTTGTCTTAATTGACCACAAGCTGCGTTTATTTTTTCACCTTTCCGCATTCGTATTTTGACCTTTAATCTGCCTAATTTCAGACGATTTACAAATTTTTCTGTAACTTGTTTCGACGGAGTTGCAAATCCTAAATTCTCAACTGGATTTAATGGAATCACATTTACAATAGCCGTTTTTCCTGTCAATAATCTTACCAGTTCATCAGCATGCTCGACACGATCATTTACTCCGTCAATCAAGGTATATTCAAACGTTACCCTTCGCCCCGTTTGCTCGAAATATTTATCCGCAGCTTCCAAAACTTCACGAATATTGTGTACCCTGTTTTGCGGAATTATTACCGACCTTATTAGATCATTCGGCGCATGCAACGAGACCGCCAGTTTATAACCCTTGCCGCCGCTTTTAACAAACTCAGCAAGTTTAATTATCCCCGCTGGAATCCCGACCGTTGAAATCGTAACACGTCTGACACTTAAATCTAAACCCTCCGCTGAAGTTATTTCATTCAACGCCGCAAGTAACGCTTCAAGATTAAGTAACGGTTCACCAATCCCCATCACGACAATATGTGTCAGTCGCTCTCCCCTAGAAAGTAACGCATTCAAACGAAGTACCTGCTCCAGAATCTCGCCGCGAGTAAGATTACGAACAAATCCATTCATACCGCTCGCACAAAAAGCACAGCGCATCCCGCAACCTACTTGCGTACTAATACACGCCGTCCTATGATCCCGCATATCACGCAATAATACACTCTCAACACTCTCACCATCCGGCCATTCTATCAATAACTTCTCTGTTAAATCATCATCCGAAATCTCATGATTCAATTCCGTTCCGCAAAATACTGAACCAAAACGCTCAATCAATTTCAAACGAAATTCACGTGATAAATCTGTCATCAAATTAAAATCAAAAACCTTGCGTGAAAATATCCAACGCCGAATCTGATTCACACGAAATAACGGTGTTCCAAGAACCGAAGCTAACTCCAACTTGTCATATTCCAAAATCACAAAATTATCCTCACTTTTGAAATCTTACCCAATAAAGCAACTCTCCGCCGATAAATTAAATAGACTAGAATTTTCTTGGTCTGAAATTTTTTGGAATATCTATTTTCATTGTGTCTCCACTTTGCGTAATAACATAAATCCCGGCTTTAAGCGCCTTTTGCTTTATGTCAGATGAAAATATTACTCCGGCAATCGCTCCAAAAATCGTTTTGTGTGACTTGTTCTCTCTTGCCAAATGTTGACGCAATATTTCAAGACGTGATATGTGATCGTCAATATCTTTCAATAAAGGACGAACTTTCACTTCTACAGCTATCACCGTCTTATCATCCTCAAGAAGAATATCAATTTCAGCTAGAACACGCCTATTCTGATCCTTAATTCTATAACGTCTAGCAAAATCTTCATCAAAATTATAACCAATGTCATTAAACTTGGTTACTATACCTGGTATTACAAGATGTTCCGCTATCTCGCCAAAACGATTGTTCAAGAATCCCATTTGCTGCTCATTCCGAGCATGCAACTCTACAAGCTTTTGATATTTTTCATTGAACATTTTCTCGTACATTTCATTATTCGCTTCATGTTTTTTGCGTGCCTCATTTATCTCTTTGACCGTTTTATCTATTAAGGCATGCCGTTCAGCACTTTCTTTAGCATCTTTTTGCATAATCTCATTTATCTGTTTGATCTGTTCATTGAATGCGGCAATTTGTGCTTTACGTTCCTCCGCATTTTTTCGTATAGCCTCTTCGTTCTTTTTGAACTGTTCATCGAATGCGGCAATTCGTGCTTTATGTTCCTCATCATTTTTTCGCATAGTCTCTTCGTTCTTTTTGGACTGTTCATTGAATGCGGCAATTCGTGCTTCATGTTCCTCCTCGTTCTTTTTGAACTGTTCTTCGATTAGAACTTGTTGTTCATCAAATTTTTGCGTAGTTTCATTTATTTTTTTGATCTGTTCATTGAATGCGGCAATTCGTGCTTCATGTTTCTCATCATTTTTTCGCATAGTCTCTTCGTTCTTTTTGAACTGTTCTTCGATTATAACTTGTTGTTCACCAAATTTTTGCATAGTCTCATTTATTTTTTTGATCTGTTCATTGAATGCGACAATTCGTGCTTCATGTTTTTCATCATTTTTTCGCGTAGTCTCTTCGTTCTTTTTGAACTGTTCATCGAATGCGGCAATTCGTGCTTCATGTTTCTCATCATTTTTTTGCGTAGTTTCATTTATTTTTTTGATCTGTTCATCGAATGCGGCAATTCGTGCTTTATGTTCCTCATCATTTTTTCGCATATTCTCATTTATCTGTTTGATCTGTTCATTGAATGCGGCAATTTGTGCTTTACGTTCCTCCTCATTTTTTTGCGTAGTTTCATTTATCTTTTTGATCTGTTCTTCGAATATAATATTATGTTCTTTACTATTTTGAACCATCTCATTTAATCTGATTTCGAATATTTTATGTGATTCAGAAATTTCTTTAATATTTTTACTTGTTTCATTAACTTTATCTGTTATTTCTTCAATTGTTTTTGTTATTTTGTTAATTCTATTATCTAGTTCGTTTTCTTTTTTTTCGAAATTTCTGATAGTATCGACGATGATTAATTTGACCTCATCTACTACAAGTTTTAGTATATTTTTTATGTCGGTATGAAAATCGTGTTCGATTTCATTTCTTGTTTTGTCGATTACTTGAAAAAATTCGCTTCGAGTTACAAATTGTTGATTATATGATGTTGACATAATATTAATCAGAGTTAAAGGATTAGTTTTTAATATGGTTTTAACTATTTTTACTTGAATTTTCGGTTCGATTCGCCGGTTTATCAATTGGAAATTGGGTTTTACTTAATAGGTTATGTTTGATTGTTTATAATAATTAACTTTAATTTTTTTGAGTAATTATTCAGTGGAAAATGGAGTAGTAGAATATTTGTAGTGTGGTGATTATTCTACTGAATTATATGAATTAATATGAATTATACTTTTTCCATATTCTGTATTGAATTTAAACGCAAACAATGCGGAATAATAATAATGAAAAACAATTGATTGTTAGTTTTGTAATTATATCGTTATTTTTTTATATTTGTATATTATTCATTATTCAGCAGTTCTTATTTGAATTTTTTGGTTTTAGTTATTTTATCTATTGGCAATTTGGTTTTACTGAATATGTTTTTAAATCGTCAAAATTCTAGTATGATATGTATTGAATTTATTAATTGTCGAAATTTTACAATTTGAAATTGAATGTTTCATTTAGAAATCTCCATATTCTCATTCCTATAGTTTGCGGTGCGGCATGAATTTTTGCTATTCCGGTCATACCGGGTTTAATCAAATTATCGTTATTATCTAATAACATTCTTACACGATAAGATGCACTTGTTGGTTTTTCACTTCCATCTTTTTGCCGTGTTGTTTGAACTTCACCGCCTGCTGCTGTTGATAATTGAATATCAATAGATGTTACAGCTTGTTCTTCGAGTTCATTTATCTGACCGATAAAAATTCGATTCGGCAATTCATGTAAAATCAACTCGACTTTATCTTTATATTTTATGAATCCCATTTTTGATTGATCGGCAACAATCACTGCTTCCAAGTAGTTTGGGTCTCCAACTGCGCAAAAAACTGTTCCTGATTCAAAAGTTGTTCCAATATTCATTGGCTCAAGCGGCGAACCGTACCATACGGGTAATTGATCGTTTTCGGGTAATTGATACGGTTTCCAACTCGGAGAAACAACTATGCCCGATTTTTCAGCATATAATTTTAGATCGTTGTAAACTCGGCGTTTCTCTGTTAAAACTTGTTTTGTTACTTCAATTGATTCTAAAAGCGGTGCGATTCTTAATGCTGCGTCATCGCTGTGTAATTTGAGTTGCTGCAAGATATCAAGTTCTTTTTGAAATTCTTTAAGTTTACCTTCAAGTGAAATTAATTCATTTTGAAGTTCATAATTTTCAAGAGTAGCGAGCGATTCACCTTTTTCTACATATTGTCCCGCTTTGACATTGACTTCTTTCAAACGGCATCCGCCGGATATATTCGGGATATAAACGTATTGTGAATGTGTACTTCGCAATTCAATTATTGCTGGAGAAATAACAAAATACGGTAACGGAAAAAATAACAAAAAGGAAATTACTCCTGCAAACAACAATATCGACAAATAAAATCTTATTTTTTTCACTTTATACAATCTACCTGGAACACTAAAAAATTTAATAACTTTGTAAAGCGGCATGACAAACAAACTGAACAGCGACGCTGCCGCTATCGTTTGACCTATAATTTTTAACCCATAAGGTTCGAATACTTTGTACATGAAAAAAAGAATCGACGCAAGCACGACCCATTTATAACAAAACGCTGCTACAGAATAAGCCGCAAAAAGAATCTGATTACTTTGGGGTAAAAATGGATCCTCTGGTTGTTCCATTCCTAAAAACCATTGCATGCACTTTCGAGTCAATATTTTTGTTGACTTTTGACGCAAATTTGGAATCTCCAGCAGATCGGACATAACGTAATATCCATCGTACCGCAATAATGGATTTATGTTAAAAACTATCGTGCTGACTGACGAAACAAACATGATATTTAATGCAAGATAATTTAGAAAACCGTCATTTGAAAACCACCATACAAAAGTGCAAATCGCTGCCAGCACGCATTCGACATACATTCCTGCGAGTGCAATTCCAATCCGGTGCCATTTACACGGCAATAACCACGAATCTGAAACATTAACATAAAGACACGGCGTAAGTACAAGAAACATCACGCCCATCTCATGACATTCGCCCTTGAAATGCTTGGCTGTAAGACCGTGTCCGAACTCGTGTAGAATTTTCGTTGCGCCTAATGCCGCACTGAGTAAAAGAATATTCAAAGGACTAAAAAATTTGTTAAATTCCGGTAATTTAGAGCGGAAAGTATCAAAATTGATCACAACAAGCAATATTGCTGATAAACAAAGTACAAGCGAAAAAAAGATAAAAACCGAATGAAAAAATGGATAAACATAGCGATAAAGCGCAGTAAGAATTGTATCAGGATCGAAACCCTTAAATTTTATTGCGAGGACATTTGTAAATTTTTGGAATAATTCTTGTTTTTTTCGTTTCTTTTTTCGTTTCAATAATTCATTACCTTGATCTGGTGTTGCAACGATTATGAGTCCGTTTTGATGTAATTGTCCTAAAAAATTCTGGATTTCTTCCAGCGAGATTTTTTGCGGCGGAAACATATTTTCGAATTCACGTTTAATATCGTCGAGACTTCGAGAGCCGTTTAGTAATTTCATTATTGCGTATTCTTCATCTTGCAATCTGAAATAGCGTGATCCGATTGGTTCTTTAACAATCCAATAAATTCGACCAAGATACAACTGACGTTGTGCCGGAAGATCGCAACGAAATCGTATCGGCAACTTGCGTGCTGAGCTAGAAACTAAACTATCTTGAAGTGAAACCATCTAAAATTAACCGAACTCTTGTCGGATGTTCAATAACAAAAGAATAAAAAAAACAGGTAATTATACTTTTCACACTTTAAATTTCGGTATATTCGTTTTAAACTAAAATCGCCCTGAAAGGGCAACAGGATTATAACCCGCCCCACTCGGTGCGGGTAACAATTCCCCTCCTTCCCCGAAGCCCTGAAAGGGCGATCGGATATTTGCTCAATAATAGTGATTAGCGATTCGAACTTATAATCAGTGTTAAGTTCCGCATGCGAACTAACCACTATACACTAACCACGATACTGCTGCCTTTTTAGGGCGATTTTATTTTATGCGCGGATGATTTGCTATTTGTCTTTTTTTGTCGGATTCTTCACAATAATCGTGTCATAATATCCTGCCGCCCTTTCAGGGCTTCGGGGAGGTGGGACTTTTACCCGCCCCGCTGGGGCGGGCTATAATCCTGTTGCCCTTTCAGGGCGATTCTAGTTTTATA
>JAITKS010000024.1 GCA_031278315.1 Planctomycetaceae bacterium
TTTTTATTTTTTGTTACGAAAAATAATGTTACCAATTCAGATTTTTTTATTAACCACAGAGAACACAGAGAACACAGATAGAGAGAATTTTTTTGAGATTACGAAATACACGAAATAACGAAACACACGAAATAACGAAACACACGAAATAACGAAACACACGAAAAATTATCTAAAAAAACCTTTCGTGTTTTTCGTGATATTTCGTGTGTTTCGTGTTTAAAAATTTTCACTGATATATAACCAATACAAAATTTTTATATCCGCAATTGGAATTTTGCGACAAGATTTTGTAAATTTGTAGCAACACCGTTCATTTCACTTGCGGCACTTGCCGATTCTTCGGCGGCAGCTGTGTTTTGCTGCGTTACGGCGTCAATTTGCTGCAAACCAATAGTTACTTGAGCTACCCCCTGCGCCTGCTCATTACTCGCAATAGCAATACCCGCAATAAGATCAGTCGTTCCCTTAATTTGCTCTACAATTGTATTCAAAACCTCCGAAGTATGCGTTGCGACTTCACCGCCTCGATCAATTTCTTGACTGCTTGTTTGAATTAAATCAGTAGTTTCTTTTGCAGCTTTCGCACTGCGTGCTGCTAAATTACGGACTTCCTCAGCAACAACAGCAAACCCCTTTCCATGTGCGCCGGCACGTGCAGCTTCTACCGCAGCATTCAACGCCAACAAATTTGTTTGGAATGCAATATCATCAATTACTTTTATCACCCTTTGAATTTCATTTGAATTTTTTGTAATTCGATCCATCGCAGCAATCATTCCTTTCATCGCTTCCTGCCCATCCGCTGCAACATGCGTTGCTTGTTGCGCGAGATCACGCGCCTCGCTTGCACTCTGTGCGTTGATTTTAGTTTGACTGCTTATTTCACTCATCGACGCCGTAATCTCCTCAAGACTCGCCGCCGATTCTTGCGCACCATTAGATAACGTTTGCGCCGCCGTCGAAACTTCACCTGAACCTGTAACAATCTGTTTAACCGTTTCGTTAATTTCATGCAAAGTTACATTAACTTGACTTAACATCTGTGATAAATTTTGGTTCATCGTGTCCAATTCTCCCTTTTCCTCGACCGTAACACACCAGTCCCCAGACGCCAATGATTTCGCTAAAGTATCAATTGTTTTATAGTCAGCTAAAATTGATCCGCCGACAACAGCCATTTCGCCGACCTCGTCAGAACGATGAGTCAACTTCTGTTCAATCTCTTCGCTTAAATCGCCTTCCAGAACTACTTTTTTGAGCGTTTTCATAACAGATGTTAAACCTCTTGTAATATTCTTACTCAAAACAAAACATACAAAAATTCCAACAATAATTGCGAAAATAATCGTACCAATAATCAGATTATACGAAACATCAACAATACTTTCTGTACTGTCGGCAACAGTGTTAACCCGTTTAGAAACTTGTTCAACTAAAAGTTTAGTATTCTTGAAAATATCTTCCGTGATTCTATCCTGATCTTTCTGATTTTTAGATTGCTCGTGTACGTCTTTGATAAATTGTTTATTTGTATCGTGCCATTGCTGCATTCGCAATTTAATTTGTTCGACATGTTCTTTAATGGTTTTTTCTGCAATAAAAGCCTCTAGAAGCGAGGATATATCTTTATCGAAATTTTTAAAACAGTTGTCAATTTTTTGAATTATGTCATTTTGTTCTTGTTCAAGTTTTGGATTTCTGAAAGCGATAATTAAATCTCTATTAAGAGTTTTGATATAAGCTGTCAGATCAAACAAACGAATACATTCGCCGTAATTTTGAATATGTTTTATGTTATATGGAGTTCCATTTTTTTCTAAATCTTTATAAATTGTTAAAATATCCTGAATGAATTGTTTGATTAAGTCTTCACATTCATTGGCGATTTTAATTCGGCTTTCGATGGTTCGGTCTATTTTAACTTGTAAATTTTCATACTCATTATCAAGATATTTAAATTCGCCGCAATCTTTAATAATATTTTCCAGCATGGTTTTAGTTTCGGCAATTTGTACATATTTTTCAGCTTTTTCAGCTGCCTCGATAGCGTGTTGCGTTGCCGTAATGACATCTTTCGAAAAGGCGGCATCTTTCGTACCTGAATGATTCGCCGATGCAATTTGTCCTATATAAATATTGTTTGTCGTATCCGTGATATTTTGCGTGAGTGCAATCTGTATCAAAAGATCTTCAATACCGTTTCGCGCACGCATCAAAGCAAAAATTCCAACGCATCCAACTGCTATCAAAAGTAAGATGACGAGGAAAAATCCAATTGTAAGTTTCGTTCCAATTTTAAATTTGTTTAACATGATAAGCTAATTCCTATTGTTAAAGGTGAATTAAAGTTAATGGTTAAAGTTAATGGTTAAAGTTAAAGTTGAGGTTAATGTTGAGGTTGAAGTTAAATTTAAAGTGAAAATTAAAACTGTTGCGAAAATAATCTCAAAAAGAATTGAAATTGAGATATTAACCAATTTTAAACACTTTGAATTGCTAATTACGTATTAGTTGATTTCTATTCAATAACATTTTTTGCAGAGTATTACTTAATAAGTTAGTAAACATCTGGTGAAAACAAATAAATGTCTTTAACGTAACTATCGAGAATAGACGACGGGTAATTATATCAATTTTTGTGTAATAATATACTACCCGTACTTTCCAAAAAAATTATCTAAAAATATGAAAAACAAAATAAATTGTAATATATACTTTTCACACTTTAAATTTCGTTTTTTAGTAATATATCAGTGGAATATTTTTTTATTAACCACAGAGGACACAGAGAACACAGAGAAATCAGATTTTGTAATTTTAGATTTTAAATTTAAGTGAATTACTAAAAAATATTTTAGCTGGGAACGCAGACGTCCCGCCTGCATCTTTTTTGTACAAAAAACGCCTAAAGATGCGGTCGAGACGACCGCGTTTCCGAAAAAAATAAATTATTCCACTGATATATTACCTATCTTTTTATTAATCACAAAAAGAATGAAAAGAGACCGATATGATTTTCGTGTTTTAGAATTTTTGTAATTTTATTCTGGGATTCCTACACAACTTACTTTGCGATCAATTCTTTTTAATAGACTTCTTAAAACTCTGCCTGGTCCAACTTCATAAAACGAATCATAACCTAAACTCAAAATATATCTCATTGAATCTTCCCATAAAACCGGACTCGAAATTTGCTTAATAAGTATTTGTCTTATTTCATCAGGCTCGAAATGCGGTTTCGCATCAACATTACTTATCACAGGAATATTTGGTTTTCTTATCTCAATTTTTTCAAGCGACCTCGCTAATTTTTCTACAGCCGGTAACATTAAATGCGTATGAAACGCCCCCGCAACAGCAAGCGGAATAGCATGAAATTTTTTTTTCGCTGCAAGCTCTGCAATTCGCTCACATGCATCAAGCGTACCGGAAATAACAATATTGCCCGGACAAAGAATATTCGACGGTTGCAAAACACCGTCACCGCGATTCTCATCACACAATATCTCAATATCTTCTAACTTTTGATTTATTATGCTCACCATTCCGCCGGCTACTGCATCCGAAGCGTCTTGCATCGCCTGACCGCGTAATTGCACTAAACGAAGACCGTCTTCAAAACTAAACGCACCCGCAAACGCCAATGCCGTATATTCACCCAGACTTAATCCCGCTGCCGCTCCGCACGAAGAAATTACTTCCGGGAATTGATTACGTAAGAATTCAACCGCGGCAAAACTAACAGTAAATATCGCCGGTTGACTTATTACCGTCGTACCAAGTTCTTCCTCAGAACCTGTAAAACATATTTTGGCTAAATCATACCCAAGTATAGAACTTGCACGATCAAAAATATCTTGCGCAGAAGGGAAAACCTCAAGCAAAGACCGCCCCATGCCAACCGATTGCGCCCCCTGACCAGGAAATAATAAAGCAACCTTCATCGTTAATTATTTGTAGAAATTTGAACAAACATACCAAAACAAAATTATCAACAATATTCCCCAAACACGAATTTTCAATTTTCGTTACAATAAATAAAATTGAAATGCAAAGACACAACACACTGTGTCCCTACAGAATTTTTTTGTTTCAATTTTCGTTACAATAAATAAAATTGAAATGTAAAGACACAAAGCATTGTGTCCCTACAGAAATTTTGGTTTGAGCCGCAATAGAAATGTTTTGTTTGTTATTTATATGAGCTGCTGCGTTTATTCTTTTTTACTTTCGGCTCTACGATCTTGCGATCCATGTAAGTACCGCATTTCGGACAAATTACATGTGTCATTATTGCCGTCGAACATCCGGTACAGTACGTAATTTGTACCATCTCTTTATGATCATGCGACCGCCGCGAACCCGTGCGGGCATTGCTATGTTTTCTTTTAGGAACTGCCATTGAAACACCTTTTAATTTATTCTCTTAACATATTCAATTTTGAATCATTCTAAATTGAGTTAGATTTCAAACTGATCTCATTTTAATTTTCAGTTCGATCTGTTTGTTTGTTTGTTTGTTTGTTTGTCTGTCTGTTTGCTTACTTACCGGAAAACAGACTTTTACGCTTTTGTATCACCAATATTTATAATACAATACGTAAATCTCAATTCAGGAAATACATTTGCTATGATTTCAAAATCGTTTAATAAATCTGACAAGAACAGATAAAATTTTACGTTTAAATTTAATTCTGTAAATTTAATCTTGTTCACAAAACTGCTTGAATTATCTAAATTGAAAATTCAGTAATATCAGTAACATTTGTAGAATTATCTAAATCGGCTTTTATTTTTTGCTGCTGATAGTGCTGTTGTATCACAACAGCTTTAAAAAGTTGCGTTATGATACAGAGAGTTCGTAAACTGTCAATGGGAGGTACAATCATGCTGTTTCTAATTTTTAATTTTTTATAGTTTGTCATCAAAGGCGTTAATTATTTGTATCGTACTATATTTTATTCTGTAATAAATTGATTTTTGATTTTTTTTGTGTTATGAATTTTAAAACTGATCTTGAAACCTCTGATAAATTTTACGAAAAATTTTAAACACGAAAAACACGAAAAATCACGAATAGGACGAAAAGAGGTTGTATCTGATTTTCGTGTTTAAAAAATAAATGTGAACAAGCCGACGTTGCTTTTCATGTTTAACCTGATATACTTTTCTTAAATTTGAATTTGGATTTGAATATTTCTATACGCATTGTACTATAAATTTCGATGATATAAGTGTTATTCCTTCAAAGAGCTGCATTCCGATTAGATAGGCAGCCGGCTCGAACAGAAAATTAAAGTTAGAGTAGTTTATTACGATACATTAAAACATGCACAGTAACATGCACAGTTAATTCTGAATAAAAAGTTATGCGAAAAATATTGTTGAATTTTTTTAATTTTGTGTTGGTTTCTTTTTTGTTTGTTTTAGAAACGAATTTAATACAATCAGAAAATACTAACGAAGTTTCCGATACATTTACCGAACAGCCGATTTCTGACACTCGGCTTGAGCGTGCGTTCAAATCTACGGTTATGATCTTTGCGGCTGATCCGTCAGGTCAAGCCGGCGGCGGCAGCGGAGTTGTGATTTCTCCCGATGGTTTTGCGGTAACGAATTTTCACGTTGTACAACCTTGCGGTCCGTCAATGAAATGCGGCATGGCGGACGGCAAGCTCTACGATGCTGTTATAGTCGGACTCGATCCTGTCGGCGATTTGGCATTGATAAAATTGCTCGGTCGAAATGATTTTCCGTTTGCGTCTCTTGCTGACAGTGATAAAGTCAAAGTAGGTCAAGTATCTTATAGTATGGGCAATCCGTTTTTGTTGTCGCTTGATTTGAATCCGTGTGTTGCACGCGGGATAGTTTCGGGCGTACATCGTTATCAATTTCCGAGCGGAAGTTTTCTTGAATATACAGATTGTATTCAGACGGATGCGGCAGTTAATCCCGGTAACAGCGGCGGTCCGTTATTCGATGAGAGCGGCGAAATTATAGGCATAAATGGTCGATGTTCGTTTGAGAAACGCGGGCGGGTAAATGTTGGAATCGGTTATGCAATTTCGAGTAATCAGGTACGTTATTTTCTTGGTGTTCTTAAAAGCGGGCGGATTGTTGATCATGCTACGATGAATGCAGTCGTCTCGATAGATAATCACGGACGCGTAAAGTTTGACGACGTACGCGAAATATCAGACGCATATCGAGCCGGATTAAGATACGACGACGAACTAATACAATTTGCCGGACGTGTTGTTGATACCGCAAATACATTTAAAAATTTAGTCGGAATATTTCCAAAAGGATGGAGATTGCCTGTAACAGTGCGAAGTAATGAAAATGAACGATTCAAAATTTTCGTAAGACTCGGAGGTTTACATAGCGAAGCTGAACTGATCGAAATGACAGAAAAAATGATTGAACCGCCAATCGTTAAACCAGAATTTAGAAAATTACTGGAAGAACAAGAAAAAAAACGAAAACAAGATTCACAAAATGAAAATAAGAAAAATCCAAATGATAATAAACGTAACAAAAATTCAGACTCAATTTCAGACTCAAATTCAAACTTAAATTCAGACTCAATTTCAGACTCTAATTCAGACAAAAATTCAGACTCTAATTCAAACAAAAATTCAGACTCTAATAATGACTCTAATAAAGACTCTAATAAAGGCAAATCAGAAAATAGTGAAATTCCGGATGGATTTCAAGAGATTGAAATTGAGATTGACGGCAAGAAGGTAAAAGTTTTACAGAGGAAGCAATTTTTATCTGACGCTGTCAAACCGTATTACGAGAAAAAACGCGGATATGCGAATTTTTATTTTAATCGTACCGAGCTTGCAAGAGTTTTGAAAAAATGGCGCAGTACATTTGACTCGAATTCTAAAAACACTTGGAATTTTTCCGGCAAAATTCACGATCGTATTGAAACATTTAATTTCACAATTAATGATAAAGGAATATCATACAAACTCCCGATAGAAAACGGATTTTGGGATGCCGATCAAATGAAAAAAACAGACACATTCTTAATGGCAGCAACAACGTTTTATCAATTACCAAGAGGTTCAGGCGGATTATTTTCGGCACTGTATGTTTTAAGACAGATCGCATTAAATGACACAATTGAAGAAGCAGAATTTGTGTATCAAGGAACAGCTCCGATAGAAGGAAAACTCGACAAATTGTATGACATCTGCATCGTTGAACATTGGAAAGTAAATAATGATATTAAATTTTATTTCGATCCTGACAGCGGCGAAATCGCACAAATCGAAATGTTCGCCGACGCCCTTGAATCGCCTTGTGAAATTCTGTTTCGACAAATTGAAGATAAACGCGAAATGGAAGTACGATGCGGCCGAGCAACTTTCGGAATTTTCATTTTAGATAATAATTCAACAAATATTCCTTTCGCATTAAAAGACAATTCTACCGCCGCTAACAAAAATCCGGCAGAGATACAATTAAAAGGAACGGGAACTCTAACTGCAAACAAAGTAATTTCTGATACTTTATCTAAAGTAGTAAAAATTTACGGTGCCGGCGGACTTGGCGGTGTACACGGTTATCAATCGGGAATAATAATTTCACCGGAAGGACATATTCTCACCGCAATAACGCCGTCGTTGCAAACCGATTCGATTACGGTTGTTCTCGATACAGGAAAAAAATATGAAGCTGTTCAAGTCAACGGTGATCCGCTTATGGAAATAGCATTGCTGAAAATTCCAGCTAGTAATTTACCGTTTTTTGAGATTAACTCGTTTGATAAGAGTTCGGTAAAATCTATCGCGGACAACGTAACAAACTCTAACGTAACAAACTCTAACGTAACAAACTCTGACGTAACAAACTCTGAAAATTCTGAAACATCGGAAGTTGATAATGCTAACAATAACAATAAAAATAACGATAAAAATAAAGAATCAGAATCAGAATCAAAATCAGAATTAAAATCAGAATCTAACATAAACGATCAAGGACAATTCGACGATACTGTAAAAATCGGTGAACCAATTTACGCAGTGTCAAATATGTTTAATATTGCTGAAGGTAACGAAGCGGCGACAGTTCAGTCCGGCGTAATTGCAGCACGAACAACCCTTAAAGCAAGACGCGGAGTTTTTGAAACACCATACCGCGGCGAAATTTTTGTCGTTGATGTAACAACAAATAATCCGGGAGCATGCGGCGGTGCTCTCGTTTCAGCAAAAAACGGATCATTGATCGGTATGCTCGGAAAAGAATTAATGAACAGCGAAAATAACAGTTGGCTGAATTTCGCTATTCCGACTTTTGCATTACGAAATAAAATCCGTCAATTGATGGAAAATACCGCAACAAAATCAAGATTAGTTGACCCCGAACTCTTAAAAGCAAAAGTAGAACTAATTCCCGAAGACACAATCCATCAATTTCAAGACTGGGGAATTTTATTAGTAACATCGGTCAGCAAAAGAACTCCGCCTTTCATCGACATTATCAAACCAGACAGCGAAGCCGCAAAACAAGGTTTACAACCAGACGACTTAATTGTAATGATAAATAATCAACTCACTTCGTCAATTAAAACTGTAGAAGAACAAATTGGTCAAATCGAATTCGGTAGTTTTGTTACAATCACAATCGAAAGAAAAATGACATTGATCGATGTAAAATTCAAATGTAACCGTCAACGCAAATAAATCATATCAACTCACACTAACTAATTTCGGCAACAAAAAATAACATATTCAGTGAAATCTGCTCTCCAATAATTAAACAAGCAGATCAAGTAGATCGAGCGGATTGAGTAGATCGAGCGGATTGAGTAGATCAAGCGAATCGAGTAGATCAAGTAGATTGAGCGGATCAATCGAATCGATCGGATTAATTAAATTGATCGGCACTAACTGAAATTTCAAATGAGATCAGTTTAAAATAAAAAAACAATAATTTAATTTTACGCTTAATTTTTATAACAAAACAAAACCTAATCAAATGAAACGAATAAATATTTTTGTTACAATATTATTTGTAATATTTGTATTTGCTGAATTATTTGTAATATTCGTATCTGAACTTTCAGCGCAAGGTTCAAATACGATCAATCCTTTATCGGCATCTAAACCGGCGCAGTCTGAAGTAAAGCATAAATCGTCTAATCCGTATTCAATTTTGATACAGCAATTGGTCAATTCTTCTGCTGAACCGCTTGTTTCTCCAGATTCAAAAACGAATTCTAATTCCGGTGCCGATGATTCCGAAATTCCTGAATCAATTGCTCCTTACGATAGCGGCAGAAATATTTTTTTAGATTACGGAAACTCTGCAACCGAAAAAGACAAACGCAGAAATCGAAAAAAAGAAAATATCAATATTACAATATCGCAAGATGCCGCACGAATCAGAGCTAAAGAAATTATATTAGAATACGATCCCGAACAAAAAAGTTACGAAGACGATTTAGCAAAACTTATCGCAATCGACGAAGCAACTTCTGTAAACAAGAAAAAACCGCTTGCGAAACCTAATTCGATTTCTGATTCTGCATCCGATTCTGTTACGAATAATCCAGATATTTCAAACGGAGTTATTGCCTCCTTGCACGGAATAATGCCGAATAATAATTCGACCGGTGCGAAAATTGTAACGGATTCGCTTATCATTCAATGGGAACGTGAACTTGTCAACTTGATGAAAAGTGAGGAATCGGACAACAAGTCAGAAAAGTCAGAAAAGATAGCAGCACTTTCGTTGCGTATTGAGCGGCGTAAACAATTTCTTACTCGTCAAGCTGAAACATTACAAGGTGCCGATGTTTTTGTTGCACCGCTGACAGTGAAATTATCACAGCGTTATCTTGAAGACGGTTGGTGCAATTTATTCGACGGCAAAACACTTTTCGGATGGCGAATTCAAGAAAGCGGATTTTACGGCGGCGGAAATTTTACTGTTGAAAAAGGTGAAATTTGCAGCGACCCTTATCGTCCGGGTTTATTGTACACAACAAATCAATTCGGCGATTCAACGATAACATTCGAATATTGTACAGACGATAACGCAGAATTATTTTTGCTTTATCGAACATCACCCAATCCGCATGATTTAAATACATCGTGTTATACAGTTGTTTTGAATTCATCTGATCCGAAACGTCCGCGCGGTACGATTCTCGGACGTGTTCAACTCGACAGGGAACAGTTACGGTCAATAAATAAAAACAGTAAATCTGATAATCACGATTCGGACAAGACAGAAAAAACGTCGAAAGAAGTTTGGCATCGGGCAAGATTCAGTTGTGACGGCGGTTCAATTCTGTGTACAATTGATAATCAATTACCGACTTCATTGGTAGATACGAATCCGATTGGTCGAGGTTATATTGGGTTGCTTGTTACTTGCGGTAAAGTACGGTTTCGGAATATTAACTGGCGTCCCGGTGCTGCGTTTCCGCTGTTCGACGGAATTGACATAAATTCTTCTTGGCGGTACAAACAAAATAATTTGGCAATATCAACAAACAATATGGCAATTCAACTTCGCAACGGACCAGGAATAATCGAAACATTAGATTCATTTTCAGATTTCGTATTACAATTTGAGTATAAAGTTATCAACGCTTCGAGCAAAGCCGGACTATTTTTTAGATCGAATGTTCGAGAGGAAAGATCAGGTTATGAAATATCGTTACAAAATTTCCCGTCCCGCAAAGACCGTGATGAATTTATCGGAATAGATGCCGGCGCATTTGTCGGAAGAAAAAACGGACGATATGTAGGCGCCGAAGATATGCAGTGGAATTATTTCACTCTTAATGCCGTCGATAGACAATTTCAAACATGGATAAACGGTATCCCCGTTTGTGAAATAACAGATAAAAATAAATTACCAAAAACCTTTACTCTAGTAAAAGCAAAAGATACTTTAGACGGAAAAGAAATATTAGGTTACGAAATTCCGCAAAAAGATGAATTCCATTTAGAAGGAACAATACAATTTTATCTGCCGTCCGACAACTCAAATTTTGAAATACGCAATATCAGAATTACAAAAATCGCAAAAAGAAATCCGAAAAAACAAACTTTCGAAGATTATAAAAAATCTACTTGGAAAGCAAAAATAAAAGAAAATGAACGAATCAAAGAAGAAAATAAACTAAACGACGAATGGAAAAAAAATAAAAAATTATAAAAGAGTAAATCTATACTCCGCACACTTTAAATTTCGGCGGCGTAAAAAACTACTCATCAAAAAATCTGATTTCCGATATGTAAACAGATCAGATAAAACCGAAAATTAAAATGCGGGCAAGTATATTTTACATATACTCTAATTTTCAACATAATTCTCCGAACCGAACAACTCCTGTAGTTACAATTCAAACTTTCAAACTTTCAAACATTCAAACTAATTTCATTACTTAATTAAATGATGAATTAAATTTGAATACTTATATTAAAATCAAAAAGAACATACCCAAAACTAAAAGATGATGAATAGTGCAATAGAAAAAGCTGACGTGTTGATCGAAGCGATGAAATGGATTCGACAGCATCGTGGAAAGAAAACGGTAATAAAAATCGGCGGCAGTTTGATGGAAGATGATACTGCGATGACACATCTTCTGCTTGACGTTGTTTTTATGGAATCGGTTGGAATGAAACCGGTGTTAGTACATGGCGGCGGTGCGGCGATTAGTCAAGCAATGAATGCAGCAGGTATAGAACTGCGGTTTGTTCAAGGGCGGCGTTACACAGATGAGCAATCACTTGAAATAGTCAAAAAGATTCTTGGCAAAGAAATCAATGAACATTTAGCGGCACAAATAAACAGTTTCGGCGGACAAGCTAAACCAATTAGTTTTTATCATGGTACAAATGTACTTTTTGGTGAAAAACTTTTATTGAATGATGAGAATGGTCAAGTAATAGACATCGGTTTAGTCGGCAAAATAACGGGTGTCAATGTTGATATGATTGAAATGCTTTGTAACAATTATATTATTCCGGTTATTCCGTCGATTGCGTTGATGAGTGACGGCAGCGGTCAGGTATTAAATGTGAATGCTGATACAGCTGCAACTGCAATTGCTCGTGAACTTCAAGCAGAAAAATTAGTTTATGTCAGTGATGTCAATGGTGTAAGAACTAATCCAAACGATCCTAATTCAATGATCGATTCTATCACGGCGGAAAAAGCTCGTGAAATGTTGACTTCGGGATGTATTGTAGGCGGAATGATTCCAAAAATAGAAGCGTGTCTTGAAACGCTTGAATGCGGTGTAAATAAAATTCACATTATAAATGGAAAATTAAGACATGCATTATTAATGGAAATATTCACGAGTACTGGTGTAGGAACAGAAATCATCGGATAGCAAAATCGATAGTAATATATCAGTGAAATTTTTGCAGTCCCCGTTATTAGCGGTTAGCGGTTAGTGGTTAGCGGCAGCGGTTAGTTCGCATGCGGAGATTAGAACCGATTATAAGTTCGAATCACTATACACTAACCTTATTTTGTTTTATTTACCACAGAGAACACAGAGAACACAGAGAAATATGATTTTGTAATTTTAGATTTTAAATTTTATATTTTGTGTTAATTTATCCATTAAAAGTTCTTGTTTGTGTTAAGATGTCCTGCGGGATTATCTGGAGCTAAAATTGTCTTGCCCGTAACGTTGTCCATCACTTGACGTAAATTATTCAGCGACCTGTTATAAATTTTATCTGACGTCTGTGCAAGATTATTCTGCAAAACAGCATAACGGTCTGTTGGTAATTCAATTGCATTTCGCATCGCTGCTGCTAAATCGTTGTTTGTTTCGTAAATGATACTGTTTTCATTAGTTAAATGATGCGGTTTTGCAAACTTGCTAGCAATTACCATCGGTTTGCAGAATCCATAAATCAATAAAAAACTTCCGCTTGTGCCTTCAGTAATATATCGGTTGTGTTCCGGTTTGTCTGGGTCAAGCAGCGGCAGAAAATAATCAGCCTCTTCCAAATTCCGATACATATCAGGATACGGAATCTTTCCCGTGAAATTAAAATATTGCTGAATTGATTGCGGTATTTGCAACTTCTCAAACCCCTCGCCGACGGCAGTAACAGTAAACCTCTGCCGTTGCTCTGCTAGCTGTTCTACCGCCGAAAACAAAAGCGAAAAATTACGCCGGTTCGGATTGTTAGTACCAATGACAAAGAATTTCGTAATATTATTTTTCGGTGTGATATTAACATCACCGAAAAAATGCGGAATGACTATTGCTCCCTCAAGAAAATCGGCAAGCATTATTAAACGGTTAGAATGCAATGACTCGAAATCATTGTATTCTTTGTGATGTGAGACGAACACCGTTTTATCAAGAGGAAGATTCGGGAAACGTTCCCGCACCGTACACCAAACATCATACTGCGACCGCTCCCAAGTATAAATATCGCGGCTTGTAAAAAACCATACTGCATAATCATTGTATTTAATTTGCTTTTCGATAATATCACGCATATTATTCCACGTAACGGCATATTGTCTGTATTGCGGTTGGGCGAGCATTGTTGTTACACCTAAATTTGCTTCTTCCGTTGTCATTAAAATATCCGCATTGTAACCAAGATCGGATAGATATTTTGCATAACCAGATATTACAACACCATGACAGTCATTCAGCTCAATAAGGAGAACAGAATTCGACCGGACTTTATCGGTGAGAAAACGCTTGTAGGCAACTCCCTCAGAGGAAAAGAGATAAAGCCAAGTTTGCTTAATGTTGCCTAACTGTTGTCTAACTCGCGGAATAAAATTGCCGACTGTTCCGACACCGAAAATTTGACGTGAAATTCGTCTTGCGGTCTCAATGAGAATTGTCTGAATTGGTTTATGCTTGCCTTTTAATTTCCGTATTTTTTCTTTTGCTTCTTTAATATCGTCTTCTGCTAATGCAATTTTTATGTGTTTGCTGAAAACAGCGTCGTTGGCTTCGAGAATTTTATATTTTTGCAGCCAATACCGATGTTCACCAATCAGAGCGGCAGACCGGTAAAAGTCTTTCATTTCTTTTGTCAATAACGCTCGAAATTGTTGTAAAAATTCATATCTGTCTTCACCTCTTGTCATATAAAAATTGCACGAAATCGCCGACATTAGAAACCGCAGAAAACAATCGTAATATTCTTGATATTGTCCGCGTTTAATCAACTCCTGATAAATAATGCGGCAGTTTTTCAATGATTCCAAATGATGGCTGCCTTTGGTGTTGCAGCAACTCGTGCTGACAATACGATAATGATATAAATTTTCCGGCAAAAAAACGATCCGTTTTGCCGCCGGTATAATCTGCCAAAGTGTAACGCAATCTTCCGCTATTCTATTACCGGATCGAGTAAAATTTGTTAGTAACAATTCAGTTAAAAATAATTTTCCCCAAAAAGAATGCGTAGTGATAATTTCAGATTTATCAGTTGCTATTCCTTCTTCATTGACAACAATGTTAAATTGCCATTTAAGACAACGGGCAGTTTCGGAATCGTTTTTTGTACCGTCCTCGTGTCGTTTATCAAGTGTGAAGACAACAACATCAGCAGTTTTTTTATCAGCCAAACTGATACTTTTTTCTACCGTATCAAGTTCAATCCAATCGTCCGAATCGACAGACATTGTCCATTTTCCGCGAATGAACGGTAACGCATTGAATTTGGCAATACCTTGACCGGTATTTTCCTTTTGGTGAATAATATGAAATCTGGAGTCCTTTGCTGCGTACTCATCAAGAATAGCGGGACAGTTATCTGTCGAGTTGTCATCTATGCAGATAATTTGCAGATTGGAATATGTCTGATTTGCAACGAAATCGAGACATTGCCGTAAATATTTTTCCGTGTTATATACGGGAATCAGAATAGATACAAGCGGATATATAAAATCCCCCCCCCCCCCCCTGTTTGCCTAAATTGTCTATTTTAACAATATCTTTTTGCATAATAGTGAAATTAAAATTCAAAAATTGCTATTAGTGAAATTCTAAAAACAATTTCACTAACTATACTATTCACACTTTAAAATTCAGTATTTGTTTTAAACAAAATCTACCCTGAAAGGGCAATTCTAGTTTTATGCGTGAACGGTCACCTTTTTCGTTACAAAAAATAAAACCGAATTTTAATGCACAATGAGTATAGACCGTTACGAAATAATTAGAAATGATAACGCTATTGAATAGAGTTGAATAGAGTTGAATAGAGTTTTAAATTCTTCCTTCGACATTTAAGAAATTTGTGTATTTTGCAAGAAAACGGACGATGAGATAAATAATTGTACTGATACAAAAAATACTTATCCACACTGGATCAATAACGATAGTACCATGAACAACTATTTCACCGATATGTTCCATTGCGGTCATGGCGGCGACAAGTCCATAGAACCCGTGATATTCACGTCGAATTACAGTCTTCCAAGAAAACGGTAGCTCCGGCTGTTGCCAACGCAGTTTTTTGGGAAAAATCAGTGGAGTTTTCTTTGTCCAATTTGTGTATGTTTCGCCGAATTTTCCAACAAGAAAAGTTTCTTCCATAATAATAATCCGCTCATAATACAAAATGAATATCAAAATATACACCGCATAAAGCCACCAATGATGCAAAAACAACACCGGCGCCGACCACATAAAAAAATTACCAAGATAAAGCGGATTACGAACAAGTGAATACATTCCAGTTGTGTTAAGAGTGTCGGCAATTTGTTTGTGTGTATTGCGGCCGGATGTATTTTTCGGAATGTAGCCAATTACTAAACAACGAATCACCAATCCTAACAACCCAACGAAAAGACAAATTCCTTCCCAAATCAAATCTGCCGCATGACTGCCAAACGGATGTTGAAAATTCCAGAACGCCGGAATAAACAGAACAAAAAATAATATCGGCAAATAACTTCGCCAACGGAACAACCAATGTCCTTGTGACTGCATTTCTTGATTTAACATTTTTTTAGCGGTTAGCGGTTAATTGTTAATTGTTAGTAGTTAATAGTTAATAGTTAGTGATTTGAACTTAGCGGTCAGTGGAATTTCCGCATACAAACTAACCGCTAAACACTAACCGCTATTCTAGCACTAAGATTTATTTTAGACACATAATTTGTTGAATATTATTTTAATATTTTTCGCATTTAAAATATAAATATCTTAAAAATAATTCATTTAAGATTCTATTTGAAAATTTATAAAAAATCTTTGTGTTTTTTGTCCTCCTGTGGTTAATAAAAAAATCAGAAATAATTAGAAATAGCATAATATATCAGTCAGTGGAATTTTTTTATTAACTACAGAGAGAACAAAAAACACAGAGAATTTTTTTTGAGAATCACGAAACACACGAAATTCACGAAAAATTTTTAAACACGAAACACACGAAAATGTCACAATAGACTGTTACGAAAAAAGATTCGACCGATACTTTACAATTACATTAGTTGTTATGCAAAATGATTTCAGATAAAGCTGACGATTTATTATTTGTCTCTTCATCAACTTGTCCGGGATAACGAATTCTTCCGTGATTTGCTGCAATAATCGATTTTATTACACTGTTCTCTATTGTTTTTAATTCTCTCAACGTTAATCCGGAATCATCGAATTGTCCGTCATCTAATTTTTGCTTAATAATGACATGAACTTTGTTTTCAACCTTTCCGGGAGTCGCCGTTGTCCCCATACTTCTGCATGCGCTTTCACAAGCGTCAGCAATCATCAATATTGCAGCTTCCTTCGTTTGAGGTTTCGGTCCTGGATATCGAAAAGTACTTTCATCTATTTGTTGCGTTATTTGATCATCTTTGTTTTTCGCCCGCCCAAAAAAGAACGACACCAGAGATGTCCCATGATGCTGCTCGATTAAATCAATTAACGGTTTTGGTAAGCGGTGTTGTCTTGCCAAGTCAACTCCGTCTTTTACATGAGCTACAACTACAATAGTACTTATTTGCGGTTCTAATTTGTCATGAATATTTTCTTTTTCACCTTGATTTTCTGTGTAATATTCAGGCTTCATGATTTTTCCGATATCGTGAAAATACGCCCCTACACGTGTCAAAAGACCTCTAGCACCAATAGCGTCTGCCGCCGTTTCAGCAATCGTTCCAACTTGCATCGAATGACCATAAGTCGCAGGTGCTAAACGATTAAGACTCTGCAAAAGAGGATGCGATACACTTCCTAACTCAAGTAAAGTCATATCGGTTAAAATACCAAAATATCCTTCAATGAACGGCAGCAATCCTGTCATCAATAATCCCGCTAAAAACGACCACACCCAATTCGTAAGACCATCAAAAAATAAAACTACAGCTAACTCACGCCCTGAAAACAATCCGACCATAATAGTCAAAATAAACGCAACTAATCCGGAATTAAAAGAAACGAGCAACAACTTATTACGATATCTAAGACGCCCCAATTGAATCGCCGTCGCAACAGAAACAGAAAAAAGCACAATCAAAGTAGCAATTGAACCTCCGCCGCCAAAGGAAATTATCAACACGATCACAAAAGAAAATACTACCGATAATTCCCATGAATACATTATTGATACAGTCATAACGAAAATTAAAATCGGTAATAATTCCCATTCTGCATTTGTCAAAGTTCCGCCGTGTAAAAATTTTGAAGCCGCAATAGTCAAACTAATCAACGACATTAAAAACAAAAACGATAACGGTGTTTGCGGCCGCCGCCTTTCACGTTTCCGCAAGAAACTCCAGCATACAATAAACAAAATCATGTTCGTAACAACAAGCGAATTGAATCTTACAATTCGGCGGACACGATTATTTTCCGCACGATTACACATCGCAGCTTCATACTCGGCACGAAGTAACATCAACGCATCCATGTCCAATATCGAATTAGATTCAACAAGAATACGGCCCGGCGCATAAGTAACGTAAACATCTTTAACCTCGCCGACTTGCTTTTTTATCGATAATGCGGTTGCGTTTTTATCTTCGATAAGTGTGCTTTTCAATTGAGGATAAATCCAGTTGAATATCTGATTTACAAAAGTCTCATTTTGCATTCCCGACGGTAAATACTTTCGTAACAATTCACGCAGCGAGCTGCCGTCGCTGATTTGTACTTCACGTAACTTAAATTCAACTGCTTGCTCAGGCGTCTTATTTCGAGGATACACAAGAATTTTCTCAATATTACCTTCGTTGGCACTAAAATCAAGCGATGTAATTAATCCGTGAATACCATAATTTGAAAATACAATTCTTAACTGATTATTAAGTTGATCAACCATTTTGGGGTCATCGAAATGACTGATAAATTTTGCAAACGTCTTTTGCAGATTAACATTCGGCGGAACTTGCTTTTGACCCCGCGGTATTAAGAATAAATTCCATATTTCGCGTTCTTTATCTGTTAGATTTTCGTAACTATGAGCCGTAATAAATGTACTAATAACGCTCCAAAGATTTTCCCGTAAAGTATCTAAAGATTCAGTGTTGTTGGAATAGATATGTACGGCATTTTTTCGTACACGTTCAATTTCGTATTCTCTAGCGGAAGGGCTTTTAACTTTAAATTCGGTATTACAAATTATAGAACGGGGAACGATATCATGCAGTCGATATGTAAACGGCGGGTCCCAAGCACCGATAATTGCGCTTATTACAAGTGAGGTCATAAACATTATGAGTAAGATCAATCCGTAATGTTCTTGCCGCATCGCTGCAATAGTTTTAGCAAAATAACCTTGCGGTGCCATGTGTAAAGCGACGCGTTCACTTCTGGTTCGGCGGTGTGTTGATGTAGTTGTACCGGTTTGATTCGGATGAGTTGATACTACTATTGAAGGTTGATTTATGTGTCCGTTTGGAGATACATTGGAGGCAACAGACGATGCTCCCGAATTTGATACGGGTGATGACGATGTCCCGTTAGCGGGTGTTGGCTGTGATGAATTGGTCATGATAATTTTATTTTTGTAAAAAAATGTCCGGCAACAATAAATCAGAGGAAATTTATAATTCTGCTTTCTGAATCTTATTAAAAAGGTTTGATGAAATGTTCTAATATTTATTCATAAGCGTTCACGATTTTTTGTACGAGATGATGTCTTACGATATCAGATTTATCGAGTTTAACGAGACTGATTTCGTTAATATGTTTTAGTCTATGAATTGCGTCGATTAGTCCGCTTTTTTTGTTTTCGGGTAAATCAATTTGTGTAGTATCGCCGCAGACAACTATATTTGAGGATTCACCCATTCTTGTTAGGAACATTTTCATTTGTGAAATAGTTGTATTTTGAGCTTCGTCGAGAATGATAGAAGCATTATTTAAGGTTCGTCCGCGCATGTATGCTAGTGGAATTACTTCGATTCTATCTTCTTCCATATATTTTTTGAGCAAGTCTCGTTCTAGCATTTCAGAGAGTGCATCGAATAGAGGACGGAGGTAAGGGTTAATTTTTGCTTGCAGGTCTCCGGGTAGGAATCCTAGGTTTTCGCCGGCTTCGACTGCTGGTCTAACTAATACGATTTTTTTTACTTGATCGTTTTTTAGTGCTTCAACGGATTTCGCAACTGCAAGATAAGTTTTACCAGTACCGGCAGGACCAAAACAAAAAACGATTTCATGACGCCGCAATGCCTCAACATAAAGAGCTTGACCTGCCGTTTTAGGACGTACTTGCTTACTACCGAATACCTCAATAGGTTTGGTTTCAGTGATTTGTTTATCCTGATTGACTTCCGAGATCGCTCGTAATATATCGTCTGGTGTTAAGTTAGTGTGAGTAGCTGTTTTTTGAAGTTGCTCGAATAGTATTGTACCGCGGCGAATTGCTTCGGGGGTTCCGCGAATTATTATTCTATTGTCATCGAGTGTAACTTTTATTCCTAATAAACGACGTATTTGTCTCAGATTATCGTCGCTAGGACCGAACACTTGGAACAGCAATTTCGAGTCGATTATTGCTATAGTAGTTTCGTGCATAAGCAAAAATATTACACGAATCCAGAAAAAAAACAAGGGCAGGACACAATAAATAACAATAGAAAATGTTATTCCATAATATCACTTTAGTTAAATTAGAAATCAAATTAGAAATCAAATTGAATAAACACAAAAAAACAACAAAATTTAACAAAAAAAACTCCTGATATTTTGACATCTTCGTTCAAATTTTAAAAACACGAAACGCAATCCCGTTTATCCTGTAATCCCTGTAATCCTGTCAAAAAAAACCGAATCACAAAAAACACGAAAACTATATACAATCCCCTTTTTCTTGTGTTTCATGTTTAAAAAATTGTGTTCTAACAATGTTGACAATACAAACAGATCAGATAAGATAATCGCCAAATTACAAACGAAAATCACTCAATACACGAAAATTATCTAACAAAATCTTTCGTGTTACAAAAATTAGGAAGATTAAAATTATGCCGAAACGTCGATTTTTTAATACAACTGGACCGTGTAATCCTGAAGATCATTACATGTTACCGCCGGCGGAACGTTTAGTAGGGGCTCAATTAAATCGTTATATCAATGATGAATTGTATTGGGTTCTTCATGCGCCGCGGCAAACGGGCAAAACGACTTTCATGCAAAGTTGGGCACGAGAAATCAACGCTGGTGACGAAGCCGTCGCTTGCTATGTGAGCGTCGAAAGATGTGACAGAGTTTCACAAGCAGAACTGGCTATACCAGCTATCTGCGGTGCTGTTCGCAATTATGCCCAATGGAGCGAATTACCCGTTCCAGTTAGTGATGACCCGAATCATTTTTCAATGTTAGGCAGCATTCTTAACAATTGGTCTCAGTTAGTTGCACCCAAACCATTGATCGTTTTATTCGATGAAGTTGATGTACTTATTGATGAAACGATGGTCAGTTTTTTACGTCAATTACGCGGCGGTTTTGCGGGTCGAGGAGTAGGTAAATTTCCGATTTCTATTGCATTGGTTGGAATGCGTGATTTGAAAGACTATCTTATCAAAGCCAAAGATGGACAACCGATCAATCCGGGTTCGCCTTTCAATATCAA
>JAITKS010000105.1 GCA_031278315.1 Planctomycetaceae bacterium
TGATCCGTAAGCTAAAGCATACGGTTAATAAAGTTTTTTGGTGAATAGTCCCTAGCGGGACTTCTTGATAGTTAACTCCTTTTCGTGTATTTCGTGTTTAAAAATTACAAAAATTGAAAAACAATTATTTCACTGATATATTACAAAAAAAGTAATTATTCCGTAAAATATTTTTTGAATATTTTTGCACGAATTTGTGTAATTTTTATTTTAAATTATTTCTTTGATTAAAAATAAAAATATTCGTGTAAAAATAAATTCGTTGTGAAAGGTCGTTAGGATTATATAGTCTTTTGTAGTATTTCGGTGCAATTTTAATTTTACCGTGAGCCTCTGTAGCGGATATCGCATTTATTTGTTAATTTCCATTCGCCGTTATTTGTTTTTTTCATTTCGATATCGAATTCGACGCGTTCCGGATACGGTTTATCTACAGGAAATTCGTTTTTTAGCCATCCGCTTTTGGGCATCCAACTGACTATCGCAATAAAGGAAATCGAAGCGACTGGCGGATTAGTTAGATAATTTACTTTCACGTCAAGATTATAAAACGACACATTAGGAACACGAACTAAATCCATATTACTACGTGCTAAACCGCGCGGTTTATCCGCTTTAGAATCGATAAATTTTAGTACCGATTCAAGGTCGTCTTTTTCGATTGCGTGTGCAAGTTTAGTAAGAGTTCGCGATACAGATTTATAATCAGTATCAACAAAACAGTAAAGCGAAATTCCTAACACAAGTAAAATAAGAACCGAGATAACTGTTATTAAAAAAGTCCGTATCTGCTGATTCTGCTGAAACAAGATGAATCCAATAACACCTACAATTAACGCTAAACATATCCATATCCAGATATTGTCAAGTAATATTGTCATTGATTATAAATATCACATATTAATTGTTACAAAAATTACGCTTAACCGTTTATTGGCTGTAGTAATTTTCAAATATTTTAAACTGCTCTTACTTGAAATTTCGATTTGATCAATCCATAAAATAAGACAGTTACGATTTTTGTTTTTGATTTTTGTTGTTATTTTTTATGACTGCTTGTGATTGTTATTCAATTGAAAATCATCGACTGATTTATTTTTCCATTTTTAGATTTGTTGTCAAGCCGTGTTGAATTTATGTTGTCATGTAATTGGAATTATTTTTAAGTAAACGATTTCTGATTACGGTGTATTCTACAATTTCGAATAAAATTTATTGTTACAAAAAATATTGTGAAAGTATTACATTTAACGGCGTCGCCTTTTTTTGGCGGACCAGAGCGAGTGATTCTTGACATAGTTCAATCTCAGATTGAATATGGTTTTGATATTGAAAGTGAAATTGCGTCATTTCGCGAAAACGGACATTGTGAGCAATTTATAGTTGAGATACACAAGTTAGGTTTAGTTGGACATATCATTGAACATGATTTTCCGAATTTTTTTGGAGCATTATTTGATGTAATAAAACTTTTGCGAACTCGTGAAATAGACGTAGTTTGTGCGCATGGACATAAGTCACGTTTTTTGGGTTGGCTTGCTTCGAGACGGCTTGGGATACCGATTGTCGGCGTTTCGCACGGCTGGACTTGGCAAGATTTGAAAACTTCATTCTATGAGCGTTTCGACCAATGGGTTCATCACAGATTAGACAAAATTATTTGTGTATCTCAAGGGCAGGCGGAAAAAGTAATAAAAACGGGAACGAATCCGAGTCGTGTGTTTGTGATTCACAATGCAATTGATTTAGAGCGATTCGATATCATAAGCGGATTATCGGACAAATCAAAAAATTCGGAGAAAGAAAATGACAATATTTATTTACAGAATTTAGTTAATTTTTTTGACTTAAAACCGAAAGTGTTGATCGGAGCTGCCGGCAGATTGAGTCCGGAAAAGGGATATGATATTTTGATAGACGCAATTAAAATTTTAGTTGATAACGAGAGTTTGAATAAAGTTGAGAAAAAAATTTACCAAGATGAAAATTCAAGTCTGGGAGAAGTAGAAGTAGAAGATAAAGATAAAAATGAGAATTATAAAAATAATGAATCAGAGATAATATTTGGTGTAGTGCTTTTTGGTGAGGGTTTTATGAGATCGGAATTGCAGAGACGGATAGACAATGCGGGAATATCAGACAGAATCAAGATGGTAGGATTTACGCCGGAGTTGTATAAATATTTGCATCATTTTGATATATTTGTGCAATCATCCCGTACAGAGGGTTTTCCGTGTATTAATCTTGAAGCGATGGCGTCTGGCGTACCGGTTATTGCGACACAAGTTGGCGGCGTACCGGAACAGATTGAATCGGGCTATGATGGAATACTTGTTCCAGCGGAGGATTCACAAGCTCTAGCGGATGCGATGAGATGTTTAATACAAGACTCAATAAAAAGAAAAAGGTTAGGATTATCTGCTCGTCAAACCGTGCAAACGAAATTCAAACGTACAGAGTTAGCCCAAAAATATTTCAACATATTCCAAAGTCTAACAAACAAAAACGTAACCGTTAAATGATTGATTAGAATCTTGATATGAATTATATAAATTTATAAAAAGAAATCAAAAGAAAGTTAGTTAAAAATTAACTTAAAACCTTTGAAAAAAATTTCACTGATATATTACGTTTATTCCGTAACGTAGAAACACGAGGTATTGTGTCTCTACTGAATGTCTAAGATATTCAACTGATTTATATTACAAAAAAAGTT